>CAXNGD010000089.1:0-8669 GCA_964201575.1 Acetobacterales bacterium
AGCACAGACAGAACCTCTTCACGCTGCGCCGCCGTCAACGTGTCCAGGCCAGACAGCCAGTTACGGAAAATCGCGTCGTCCATCGATGCGCTCCAAACAGGGCGTTTGACCGGATTCTACAGAGCACATACGATTCGAGAACAGAGCCCAAAACTTCCATCCGCTTGGCGCCGTGCCGTCCCGGGCGGCATAGTCGCTCAACGAAGGAGAGATGCCATGCCCCGCCCGAACCGCCGCATGCCCACCGCCCGCTCGATGATCACCGCCCCCCAGCCCGAGGCGGTCGAGGTCGGCGCCGACATCCTGCGCGCCGGCGGCTCGGCGGTCGACGCCATGCTCGCCTGCGCCTTCACCCAGGGCGTGGTTGACCCCCTGATGTGCGGCATCGGCGGCCTCGGCACGATCCAGGTCTACGACCCCATCACGGGGCGGCACCAGATCATCGACGGCATGGGCACCTGTCCTGCCGCCGCCACCGAAACCCTGTGGCAACAGGACTTCCTCGGCGAATGCCCAGACGGCTTCGGCTTCATCGTCAAAGGCAACGTCAACGAACTCGGCCGCCGCGCCGTCACCACCCCGGGCATCGTCGCCGCCTTCGCCCTCGCCCACCGCCAGTTCGGCAAGCTCCCCTGGTCCGACCTCTTCGCCCCGGCCATCCGCGTCGCTCGCGAGGGCTGGCCCGTCCGCCCCCACGTCGCCGGCGTCTTCGCCACCAACGAAGCCCCGTACGGCCGCCTCCCCTACCTCGACAAGCTCCGCCTGACCCCCGATGGCGCCCGCCTCTACCTGCGCCCGGACGGCACCGTGAAGCGCATCGGCGACATCATCACCAACCCCGACCTGGCCGACACCCTGTCCATCCTCGCCCGCGACGGCGCCGTGGCCTTCTACACCGGCGACATCGCCGCCCGCATCGTCGCCGACCAGCAACAGCACGGCGGCCTGCTCTCGGCCGCCGACCTCGCTGGCTTCGCCCCCCGCGTCAATTCCCCGATCACAATCCCCTATCGCGGCCGCCGCGTTGCCGTCCCGCCCCCACCTGCCGGCGGCATCACCGTCGCCCAGATCCTGCGCATCCTCGAACGCTTCGACCTCGCCGCCCTCGGCCACAACTCCCCCGAGTACATCCGCGTCGTCGCCGAGGCGATGAAGATCGCCGGCCGCGACAAGGACGAAAACATCGGCGACCCTGACTTCTTCACCCCCCCGCTCGCCCGCATGCTCTCCGACGACTGGGCCGACCAGCAAGCCGCACGCATCCAGCGCAGCGAAAAAGCCTCCCTCACCCGCGCTCTCGCCGACGCCCCGCACACCACCACCCTCTCCGCCGTCGACGCAGATGGCATGGTCGTCTCGGTCACCCACACCCTGGCCACCCCCTCGGGCGTCATCCCCGAAGGCACCGGCTTCATGCTGAACGGCGCCATGAACTGGTACGACCCCCGCCCCGGCCGCCCCAGCTCCATCGCGCCGGGCAAGCGCCGCTTCTCCACCATGGCCCCCACCATCGTTTTCGAGAACGACACACCGGTCATGACCATCGGCGCCCCCGGCGGCGCTTGGATCGGCATCGCCATCGTCCAGGGCATCGTCAACGTGCTCGATTTTGGCATGACCATGCAGGAAGCCGTCCAGGCCCCGCGCTTCTCCGCCACCTCGGACAAGATCGACATCTCCAACCGCATCCCCCGCGCCGCCCAGCGCGCACTGGAAGCGATGGGCTACGAAGTCGTCCGCTCCCCCCTCACCTTCGCCTTCGCCGGCGTCCACGGCATCACCATGTGGGACAACCAGCTCGAAGGCGGCGCTGACCCCCAACGCGACGGCTACTCCGCAGGAGTGCAGTAAAAATGGCCAACGTTCTCGATATCCCCGACCGCGGCTTTCGCTTCATCGAGGGCGTCTTCCAATACTCGGCGGGCATCGCCGCCATCGCCGGCCACCGCATCGAACGCGCCCGCTTCGCCACCCCCATCCCCCTGCACGAGGGCTTCACCCGCATCGAGGCCCACCTGGCCTCCCTCGGTCTCCCGCCCACATCCTTCGCCGCCTGCGAACTCCGCTCGCCCGAGCCGTTCACCGAAGAAGGCTTCGTCGCCTTCAACCGCGCCTATTTCAGCGTCCTGGAAAAATGGGGCGTCATCATCGGCGGCCTCAACCCCATCGCCCGCTCAAACGTCTGCCCGGAACTGCACAAGCCGGACTGCCCCAGCTTCCACGCTTTCAGCTACGCCGTCCCCTCGCAAGGCGCCGCCCCCAGCTTCGTCATCGCCGGCAGCGGCGAAAGTGCCGAGGGCAAAGGCGACTACCGCGACAACACCGTGGCCTACCGCGACCTCTCAACCACCGGCATGCGCGCCAAAATCCGCCACGTCATGGCCGAAATGGAACGCCGCATGACCGCCCTCGGCTTCACCTGGTCCGACACCACCGCCACCCAGGTCTACACCGTCCACGACCTCTTCCCCCACTTCGCCGAGGAAATCGTCACCCGCGGCGCCGCCCAGCACGGCGCCACCTGGCAATTCTGCCGCCCGCCGGTCGTGGATCTTGAATTTGAGGTCGATTGCCGGGGTGTCATGACCGAAATCGTGCTCGCGGCGTAGGCAAGAAAGCAAGAAGTTCCACATGGAGACGGAGAGACGGAGAGAAACAAGTAAGGCTCTTTCCTATACTTCTCTCCGTCTCTCCGTCTCCAGGTGAAGTTTCCTTACTTCCTCACCGCCCCCGCAAACTCACCCCATGCGGATACCGCGCCTTGTACTCCGCCACCCCCGTCTCCATCGTCACAAACTTCGCCCCTTCCGCCTTCAGCACATCGATCATGTGCTCCAGCATAAACATCCGATGCCCGCGCCCAATGACATGCGGATGGAACGTATAAGTCAAAATCCCCCAATCATAATATTTCTTCATATACCGAAACTCATTGATGAAGTTCTCAATCACCAACCGCGCATTCATCCCCCCCGGCAAAATCCCCTGCGGCGAGCGCGAATACTCGAAATGCGGATGGTCATCCAGCGCCCACGAGATCGGCATCTCCACCAGCGCCGTATCCGGCCCGAACTCCATCGGCTCCAACAGCTCGATCCGGTCCCCCTTGCGCGCCTGATACGGGATGTAGTCATGCCCCATCATCGAGCTGTCATAGACAAACCCGTGCTTCATCAGCAAATCCACCGACACGTCGCTCAAATCCCACGCCGGCGACCGATACCCCCGCGGCGCCCGCCCCGTCAGCCGCATGATCGACTCATTGCCGCGGATCAGCTCCTGCTCCTCCCCCTCCGGCCCCAGCGTCGAAGGCACCCGATGCGTCCAGCCATGGTTGCCGATCTCATGCCCCGCCGCATGCACCGCCGCCACACAGGACGGATAGCTGTCGATCGTATGCCCCGGAATGAACCAGGTCGTCGGGATCGACCGCTCGTTCAACAGCCGCAGGATCCGCTGCGTCGCCGGAATGCCGAAATCCCCCCGGCTGATCAGCGTCGGCGAGGTCTGCCCGCGCGAGATCGCGGACGAGGTATTGTCATGGTCAAAGGTCAGGCAGACAAACAGATCAGCCATTGCGTTACTCCTGATAGCTGCGTGGCGGAAAGAATCGTCCCCGCCAGGATCGTGCCTCCACCGCAAGCTGTCAAAATGTCAGCTTCCACGGCCAGCCAGCGAGGTGTATTGTCGACAAGTCCAAGACCCGTGGAACCCCAGCATGAGCCAAACGGCCGCCGCCGCCGCCCAATACACCGCTCTCGGCGGCATTGACTGCGACGTCCACCCCGCCGTCCCCGGCATGCAGACGCTCCTCCCCTACCTCGACCCCTACTGGCAGGAACAGGTCACCGTCCGCGGCATTGACGGCCTGGACCTCTCCAGCTTCCCCATCGAAATGGACGCCCATGGCCGGCCCGACTGGCGCCAGCCCGGCACCAAGCCCGGCGCCTCCCTCGCCCGCCTTCAGGCCGACGCCCTGGACGGCTTCGGCTCCCAACTCGCCATTTGCAACCCACTGTACGGCGTGCTCGCCATCTACAACGAACACTTTGCCGCCGCCGTGGCCCGCGCCATGAACGACTGGCTCGCCGCCGAATGGCTGGACCGCGAACCCCGCCTGCGCGCCTCCATCACCGTCGCCGCCCAGAACCCGGAACTCGCCGTCGACGAGATCAACCGCCGCGCCGCCGACCCCCGCTTCGTCCAGGTCCTCCTCCTCGCCCAGGGCGAAATGCCCGTCGGCAACCGCCGCCTCTGGCCGATCTACGCCGCCGCTGAACGCCACGGCCTGTCCATCGGCGTCCACGCCGGCAGCACCTACCGGCACGCCATCACCTCCAACGGCTGGCCCTCGTACCACCTCGAGGACTACGCCGCCCACGCCCAGGCCTTCCAGTCAAACCTCCTCAGCCTGGTCCACGAAGGCGTCTTCAACAAATACCCCGCGCTGACCTTCGTGATGATCGAAAGCGGCTTCACCTGGCTCCCCACCTTCATGTGGCGCGCCAACAAGACCTGGCGCGGCGTGCGCGCCGAAGTCCCCTGGGTCGACCGCGCCCCCAGCGACGTCATCCGCGACCACGTCCGCTTCACCCTCCAGCCCACCGACGCCCCGCCCACCGGCGCCGACATGGAACGCCTGCTCAACATGATCGGCAGCGACGACATGCTGCTCTTCTCCACCGACTACCCGCACTGGCAGTTCGACGGCCACAACGTCTGGCCCGAAGGCTTCTCCCCCGCGCTCAAGCGCCGGATCCTGATCGACAACCCCCGCAATGCCTACCCGAGGTTGAAGGAGGCACGCCCATGACCCCCGAAGACGGCCGCACCATCCCGTCCGAATCCTCCGCCCGCGCCTCCAGCACCAAGCTCAAGGTCATCGACTGCGACGTGCACCACGCCCTGCGCTCGTACAAGGACCTGCTGCCCTACATGGCCACCCGCTGGCACAGCCACGCCGAGAAATTCGCCCGTCGTCGCCCCGCCCCCTTCCAGGCCTCCTCGCCCTATCCGAAAACCGCCCCGGCCCTCTCGCGCACCGATTCCTGGCCCCCCAATGGCGGCCCCCCGGGCTCGGACCTGGCCTTCCTCCAGGAACAGCTCCTCGACGCCTACAACATCGAATACGGCATGCTGCACCTGCTGATGTCCGGCATGGACGAACGCAACCAGGACCTCGGCAACGCCATCTGCTCGGCCATCAACGACTGGCAGTACGAGCACTGGACGCAGAAGGACAAACGCCTCAAGGCCGCCATCGTCGTCCCCGGCGAAGACCCCGCCGCCGCCGTGAAGGAAATCGAGCGCTGGGCCGGCAACCCCGACTTCGCCCAGATCTCCATGGTCACCCACGCCATCGAACCCCTCGGCCGGCGCCGCTACTGGCCGATCTACGAAGCCGCCCAAGCCCACAACCTCCCGGTCGGCCTGCACTCCTCCGGCACCAACGGCCAGGCCGTGACCAGCGCCGGCTGGTGCAGCTTCTACGTCGAGGAACAGCACAACGTCGCCCTCAGCCAGCAGCAACTCGCCATCTCCCTGGTCTGCGAAGGCGTCTTCGAACGCTTCCCCGCCCTCAAGGCCGTCATCATCGAAGCTGGATACGTCTGGGTCCCCTCCGCCGCCTGGCGCCTGGACCAGCACTGGGCCCGCATGAAAGACGAAGTCCCGCACCTCACCAAGAAACCCTCGGAATACTTCCGCACCCATCTCTGGTACTCCAGCCAACCCGCCGACGAACCGGAACGCCCCGAAGACCTGCGCACCGTGCTGGACTGGATCGGCTGGGACCGCCTGCTGTTCTCGACGGACTACCCGCACTGGGACATGGACAACCCGGAAACCGTGTTCAAACTCCGCCTCTCCGAGCAGGAACAGAAAATGATCTACAACGAGAACGCCCGCGCGGTCTACGGATTCGCCTGATCCATGGCCCGCCATGTCGTCGCCGCGGCAGCCGAAATCCCGCCCGGCAGCCGAAAAATCGTCACCATCCGCGGCCGCCAAATCGGCGTCTTCAACGTCCACGGCGAATTCTACGCCCTGCTGAATCGCTGCCCACACCAGGGCGGCGAACTCTGCAAAGGCACCCTGATCGGCCTCGCCCTCTCCCCCGAACCCGGTGTCTTTGAACTCACCCGCCAAGGCGAAATGCTGAAATGCCCCTGGCACGGCTGGGAATACGACATCCGCACCGGCCAATCCTGGTGCGACCCCAACGACACCAAAGTCCGCGCCTACCCCGTCACGGTGGAACCCGGCGAAACCCTGGTGCGCGGGCCCTTCGTGGCGGAAACCTTCGCCGTGGCGGTCGAGAAAGAATACATCGTGGTCGATGTCTAGAAGTCGAAAGCAAGAGTCTTCTTTTTGTGAACAAAAAGAAGCAAAAAAACTTTATCCGTTCAAGCGCAGACGCCCATTCTTCGCGCGTCTGTTTTCTGACCGATTGGAACTCTGACGAGCGGACGGCCCGCTCACCCTGCAATCTCGCTCAAACGCCGCTCCTGCCGCGCCAACAGGAACTCCACCTCGGCAATCTCGCTGGCGTTCAGCGCCACGGCCGGACGGCGCTGTGCCGCCGAGGCGATGGCGCCGCGCTTGTGCAGAACATATTTGCGCACCGCCAGGCCCGGCCCTGGCTGCAATTCGTAGCGCGCCAAGGGCAGGTAGGCGTCGAACAGATCGCTTGCCCGCTGCTCGTCGCCGGACCTATGCGCGGAACAAACTCCGCTCATCATCTCGGGAAATGCGAAGCCGGTCATCGCGCCATCGGCCCCGCGGCGCAGCTCCTCCGGCAGGAACAACCCGCCATTGCCGACCAGGATCGAGATCCGCCGCATCCCCGCAGCCGCGCGCAGCGTGGTGATCTTGTTAAGCCCGGGCCAGTCCTCGTGCTTCAGCATCACGCAGCTCGTATCGCTGTCCACCACGCGACGGATGACCGAAGGCGAGATGAACACGTTGGTCGTCTGCGGAAAATCCTGCAGCACCCACGGAATGCCGCCCAGTGTCTCGGCAACATTGCGGAAATAGCCGAACACCGCATCATCGGTTCGCAGGGCCCCGCCCGGCGCCACCATCACGCCCGACGCACCATCATGCATCACCGCACGCGCCAGTTCGCGCATCGCCGCGAACCCGGGGCTGGAGACACCCACCACCACCGGCACCCGGCCGGCCACCCGCCGGACCACATGCCTGGAGAACGCCACCGACTCAGCCACCGACAGCTTCGGCGCCTCACCCATCATGCCGAGGATGGTCAGCCCCGTGGCGCCGCGCGACAAATAGAACTCCACCATCCCGTCAGTGCTGGCGAAATCGATCTCCCCCGCGTCAGTGAACGGGGTGACTGAAATGATGTAGACACCGGCCGCAGTTTCATCGAGCAGAGCCATTCACGTATCCTACCAATGGTCGGAGGCGCGAGCCTCCCATAACGCCTTGTTGCCAAGAATCTCAACCAGCCGGGCAACATAAGCATCGATGAGCTTCGCACCTTTCTCCGGCGTTCCCGCCGCCCCGTTGCCGACCACGCCGCTGCGCGCGCGGGCATTCAGCGCCTGCCAGCGGAACACCGCCGGACCGACCAGCGCCTCAATCTCCGGCCGGTCCTGATCCGGGCCATGCGCCTCGTTTAGCCGGTCCATGTCCACCAACTGCGGCTCAACCGCCATCAGCATCGAGGTCTCGGCCTCGCAGGCATGCAGCACCGAACCCTGATGCTCCAGGATCGTCCGCGTGGCGACGGGGTCGGTCTGGTAGTAGCTGAACGCCACCAACGGGATCTTCAACTCGAAGGTCAATTCGCTGACGATGACGGTCAGCGGCGCGATGTTCCCGCCATGGCCGTTCAACAGGCAGATGCGCCGGAAGCCGCCGCGCACCAGCGAGCGCACGATGCCTCCCAGCAGCGCCTGGTACGTCGCGTGGTCCACCGTGATGGTACCGCCGAGTTCCATGTGGTGCTCGGAGAAGCCCATCCAGACCGTAGGCGTCACCAGCACCGGATGGCCCGCGTCACGCAGCCCCGCCGCCCCTCGCATGGCCACTTCGGTTGCCATACGGTGGTCCACCATCACCGGCAGATGCGGCCCATGTTGCTCGGTTGCCCCCACCGGCACGATCACAATCGCGTCCCGCGCTGCCATCTGGCGCAGCGCGGGGGCGGTCAATGCCGCGAACTCCAGCGGGGGCAGCACGACCTCAGAGCGCCTTGTGCGACCCGTCGCACAGCGGCGACTTGCCGGTGCCCTTGCACGCACAGAACCAGGCGTCGCCGGTCTTCTCAGCGGTGTATTTCATCGGCGAGAAACTGCCGCCCTTGTGCGAACCGTCGCAGAACGGCTGCTTGGACGACTTGCCGCACGAGCACCACCAGTAGTCCTTGCCGCCTTCGACGGCGATCTTGATCGGGGCCTTGGCGGCAATCACGGGCTGTTCGGACATGCTGGCACTCCTGCTTGCTGGCCCCGAGGGGCGGATTGGAGGATGCTACCGGCAGCGGCCGCGCGCCGCCAGACCGACCCTTTGCGGAGGCATGCGATGCGCCTGATTCCCGTTGCCGTTGTCCTGACCAGCCTGTCCGCCTGTGGGCCGCAGTTGTCGGTGGTAGTACCGGCAGCGCCGCATGCCTGTGCCACGATGCGGGGCGAGGCCGGCATCAC
>CAXNGD010000090.1:0-8614 GCA_964201575.1 Acetobacterales bacterium
GAAGCCGCTGCGACCCATCCAGACGGTCGATCATCGACAGCCACGTCTCAAACCCGGCCTCACCCATCAAACCAGCTCCGTCCCCCGCGATCCGACGAGTCTCTCATCCGCCAACAGAGTTCGCAATATGAGCGAAAAACTTTCATCCGCTTTGCATGGCGCCTACCGGAAGAGCACGCAGCCAATGG
This sequence comes from Acetobacterales bacterium, assembly GCA_964201575.1. GTDB lineage: Bacteria > Pseudomonadota > Alphaproteobacteria > Acetobacterales > Acetobacteraceae > CAMDGX01. Next base: position 189 of record CAXNGD010000090.1, read on the forward strand.
ATAGAAGTTTTTGCTTCCTTGTTCAAAAAGAAGCGCCTTCTTCCGTGACCGCGAGGATCGGGCAATGATGTCGGCAGTTGCTATTCGGCCGGGCGGATCACCCGGTTGATGACGGGCCAGTACATCTTTCCCAGCCCCGCCGCGGCCGCTGCTTCGAGATAGTGCCGCGCCGTCTCCGCCCCCTTCGGCACCAGCCCCGCCTGTTCGGCGAGATCCAGCGCATAGGACAAATCCTTCAGCGCATACTCGGTCGAGAACGCCCGCTCCGGGAACGCATCCGGCAGCACCGCCTTCATGCCGTGGTTGCGCAGCGCGAAGCTGTCCGCCGAACCCTTGGTCAGCGTGCTGAACAGCAGCGCGCCATCCACCCCCGCCGCCGTGCCGATCGCCAGCGCCTCGCACAGTGCGGCCACGGTCTGGAACAGCACCATGTTGTTCATCAGCTTGACCACCTGGCCGCTGCCGACGGGTCCGCAATGCGTCACCTCGTCGGCACAGCAATCCAGCATCGGCCGGATGCGCGCCATCGTCGCGTCGTCCGCGCCGACCATGACGCTGAGCGTCCCGGCCTCCGCCGCCTGGCGGGTGCGCGCGATCGGCGCATCGGCATAGGACACGCCGAGGGCGGCAAACTCGCCGGCCAACGCCCGGGTCAGCGCCACCGGCGAGGTGCCGTGATCCACCACCGTCTGGCCGGCGCGCGCATGTGCCAACAGCCCGGAGGAGCCGCGGCACACCGCCTCCAGCTGCGGTCCGCCCGGCAGCACCAGCATGACGATATCCGCCGCCCGCATCACTGCCGCGACACTGCCCCCCGCGGTCACGCCATGCGCCGCTAACCGCGCCAACGGCTCCGGCGCCATGTCATAGGCGACCACCGGCCGGCCACTGCGCTGGGCGACATTGCGGCACATCGGCTCGCCCATCACGCCAAGCCCGATGAAGCCGGTGGTTTCGGCCATGCCTCAGCCCCCCGCTTGCCTATCCACCGGTGAAATTCGGCCGGCGCTTTTCGACAAAAGCGTTCGCGGCCTCGCGGTGATCGGCCGTGGTGTGCACCAGCGCCTGGAACGCGGCGGCCATTTCCAGCAGCGTGTCCAGCCGGATCTGCTGCCCCTCGCGGATCAGCCGCTTGGTCATCCGCACCGACTGGGTCGGGTTCGCGGCAATCCGCTTCGCCAACTTGCGCGCGGTATCAAGCAACTCCGAATCCGGCACCACCTGGGACACCAGCCCCATCGCCAGCGCCTGCTGTGCGTCATAGGTGTCGCCGGTCAGCGCCATCTCATAGGCGCGCGACAGCCCGATCGCGCGCGGCAACAACCACGACCCGCCATCGCCGGCCACCAGGCCCAGCTTGACGAAGCTCTCGGCGAACCTGGCGCTCTCGCCGGCGATGCGGATGTCGCACATGGTGGTGAGGTCGCAGCCCGCGCCCATTGCCGGGCCGTTCACTGCGGCGATCACCGGCACGTCCAGCTTCTCCAGCGCCAGCGGAATGCGCTGGATGCCCTTACGGTAGTAACCGCGCGTGCCGATCGGATTGGTGCGCCGGTCCTCGGCCGCCTCGGCCATGCGCTTGACGTTGCCGCCCGACGAGAACGCGCTGCCGGCGCCGGTCAGGATCGCCACCCGCACCGACATGTCGTTCTGCATCCGCTCGCAAATATCGCAGAACAGATCGATCAAATCCTGATCGGTCAGCGGATTGCGCGCCTCGGGCTGGTTCAGCGTCAACAGCACGATGCCGTTTTCGTCTTGTTCGTAGAGGATCTTGTCGGTCATAGAAGGGTTCCAGTCACAAGAGGAAGAGTCTTTTTTTTGTGAACAAAAAGAAGCAAAAAAACTTTATTCATTGGTCCGGGCCAAACGGATAAAAGTTTTTTAGTTCTTTTTTTCAAAAAAGAACGTGCTTTCTATCGAAGCCCAAGCCCCCGCGCGATCATCCCGCGCATGATCTCCCGCGTGCCGCCGCGCAGCGAGAAGGACGGCGCATGCAGCGAGATCAACGACAACGTGGCGGCAAACGCATCATCGCTCTCCAGGCTCGGCTCGCAGTCGACCAGCAGCCGGGCGATCTCCGGAATTTCCTGTTCGAGGGTATTGCCAAGCTCCTTGACCAGGGCTGCCTGCAACCCTGGATTCTCCCCGGCCTGCAGCATCCCCGCCACCGAGCGCGACATCCGCCGCAGCGTATGGATATGTGCCGAAAACCGGCCAATGGCGATCGCCGCGCGCTCGGACGGCTCCGGGCCGATCACCCGCAGCATCTCGGTCATCACCAGGAACGACGACAAAAACCGCTCCGGCCCGCTGCGCTCATAGGCCAGCTCGCTGGTCACCTGGTTCCAGCCATCGCCGAGCTTGCCCAGCAACGAACCCTCGGGAACGAACGCGTCGGTGAACACCACCTCGTTGAAGTGATGCTCCCCGGTCAGCGCCCGCACCGGCCGGATGCTGATCCCCTGCGTCGTCTGCAGGTCGACGAGGAACTGGCTGGTCCCTTCATGCCGCTGTCCCTTGCCGGTGCGGCAGAACAGGATCATGTAGTCGGCCTGGTGTGCGCCCGAGGTCCACAGCTTGGTCCCGTTGACCACGAACCCGCCCTGCACCGGCTCCGCCCGCGTCCGCGCCGCCGACAGGTCCGAGCCGCTATCCGGCTCGCTCATGCCGATGCAGAACATCGCCTCGCCGCGCGCGATTTTCGGCAGGATCTCCTGGCGCTGCTCCTCCGTCCCCACCCGCAACAGCAACGGCCCGGACTGCCGGTCGGCGATCCAGTGATGCGATACCGGCGCGCCGGCCGCCAGCATCTCCTCCAGCACCACATAGCGCTCCAGCGCGCTGCGCTCATGCCCGCCATATTCCTTGGGCCAGGTCATCCCGATCCAGCCCTTCGCGCCGACCTTGCGGCTGAACGCGGGGTCATGCCCCTGCCAGCTTTCGGCGCGCTGCGCGGGCGTGCGATCCGCCAATGCCTCGCTCAGGAACGCGCGCACCTCCAGCCGCAAATCCTCGGCCTCGGGGCAGGATGGCGGCGGCGCAAACGGCAAATCAACCACGATGGTGCTCCCGGCTCAGGCTGAAGTGATCTCGGACCACAACCGGTCAGCCCCTGCGGCCGCCAGATGCCGTCCCAGCAACAGGCTCCACTCCGCCTCGTTGCCAAACTCGTTGCGCCACGACATCAGCCGCTTGGTCAGATAATGCAGCCCATGCTCATAGGTAAACCCGATCGCCCCATGCACCTGGTGCGCCAGCCCGGCACACAACCCCGCCGCCTCGCCGGTGCGGATCTTCGCCACCGCGATCGGCAACACCCGCAATCCCTCGCCCACCGCTTCCGCCCCGCCCAGCGCCGCCGCCCCCGCCGCCGCCTGATGCGCGCCCAGGATCGCCAGATTATGCTGGATCGCCTGGAACTTGCCGATCGGCTTGCCGAACTGAGTCCGATCCAGCGCATACCGCGTCGCCATATCCAACAGCCCCGCCATGGCGCCCGCCATCTGCAAACTCCGCATCGCCGCCCCCAACGCCCGAAGCGCCGCCGCATCCACCCCCGAAGCCGCCGGTGCCACCGCGTCTGCCGCCAGCGCCGCATCGAACACCAGCGTATCCCGCGGCTCCCGCGCCAGGTTCGTCCCCGGCGTCACCGCAAACCCGCCCGCCGGCACCAGCGCCACCATCGGCACCCCCTGATGCACCGCCAGCACCGCCACGCTCCCGGCATCCCGCCCAAACGCCACCCGCGTCGCCCGCCCCGACAAATGCCAGCCACCATCCCGCCGCGCGAGAACCAAAGCCTCGCCGCGCGTCACTGGCGCCACACTCATCGGCCCATCCGGAATCGCCAATCCAGCCCCAGCCAGCAACCACCCCGCCGCCATCGTCTCCGCCAGCGGCAACGGCAACGCATGCTTCCCCGCCACCCGCAAGATCGTCAGCGCCTCGGCCATCGCCATGCCAAACCCGCCGGCCTCCTCCGGCACCAGCGCCCGCGGCAGCCCCGCCTCCTCCACCGCCCGCCAGGCCTCGGCCGCGAATACCCCCTGCTCGGACGCCGCCAACAGCCGCGACGACACCAGGTTGCCAAACAACCGCGCCGCCGTGGCCTCAATCAAGCTCTCGCTCATCGTCTCACATCACCCCAAAAACCGGTCCGGCCGGGCGTTCCCACCCGGCCGGACCATAGCCCCGCAACCGAGCCGAAGTGAACCCTACCCTAGCCGCCCGATCGCGGCCATCACGGCATCGGTCTTCTCCAGCACCACCTGGTGCCCCGCATCCGGCACGCTGACCAGCTCCGCCCCCTTGATCAGCCCCTTAAACGCCTGCGCATACGGCGCCGGGAAGATCCGGTCGGAGTCGCCCCAGACCAGCACCGTCTTCGCCGTAATCCGATGGATCCGCTCCTTCAGCCCGCGCTCCGGAATCGGAAACAGGAACTTCCCGGCCATCCCCAGTTGCCGCGCATTGGTCACCAGGAACGGGATCAGGAAGGCCGGGTCGTTCATGTTCCCGCCGGTGGCCATCATCTTCGCGCCGGCCTCGGCATCATGGAACATATAGGCGGGAAACTCGCGCGGCAGCAGCGTGAAGATATCCGGCACCGGATAGTCGTCCAGCCACAACCCCGCCGCCGCAATGAGGCACAGTTTCGTCACCTCCTTCGGCCGCAGCGCCGCCATCTCGGCCGCGATCATCCCGCCCAGCGAATGCCCCACCACGATCGGGCGATCCAGCCCCAACGCGTCCAGGACATCGAAACTGTGCAGCGTCACATCCAGCATATCGCGCACATTGTCGCCGTCGCCGCTATCGCCATACCCCGGCAATTGCGGCGCAAACACCCGATACTTGCTCGCCAGCGCCAACAGGAACGGGTTCGTCGCCGTGATCCCGCCTGCCGAATGCAGGAACAGCAGGTCCGGCCCGCTCCCCCCAACCAGCACATTGATCTCAGCGGCTGATGTCGCGATCTTCCGAGCAGAAATCATCTCACCCCCGCTCATTTCGCAGGCACCATCTCGGGCCGCCCGACCGGCGCCGGCGTCGCCCGCCGCGCCAACGGCTTGCACCAGAACCGCCCGTCGCTATCGAACTCCCGCCACATATCCTGCAAAAGCGGCATCACCTTCTCCGCGAACAGCTTGGTCGAATACTTGCACAAATCCTTCGGCATATTCCCCACATGCAGCAACAGGAAGATGTTGCCCACATGCAGCCCCTTGATCAGCTCCTCGAACCGCTGCCGCACCGTCTCCGGCGAACCCGCGATGATATACCCGCCATCGACCAAGTCCTTCCAGGTCAAGGTCGGATAGTTCGGCCGCATATACTGGTTCAGGTTCCCTGACTGGATCGTCTTGATCGTCCGGTACCCCGGCGCATCGGCAAACCCGGGATAAACATGCAAGCAGCGATTGTAAAAATAGAACGCATGCTCCGAATAAAGCCGCTCCGCCTCCTCATCCGTCTCCGCCACAAACACCGTCTGCGCAAACCCCGCCCGATACGGCGACATGTCCGCGCCCCTCTCCGCCACTCGCGCCCAATACCCGTCCATCAGCGCCTTGGCGCGCAAATACCCCGAAAAACTCAGGTAGGAATACGAATACGTATTGTCGATACAGAAATCATACGTCTCCAGCGACCCGCCGCCCGGAATGTGAATCGGCGGATGCGGCGACTGCAAAACATTCGGCCAGATATTCACATGCCGCAGCTTGGTATACCGCCCGTTGAACGCAAACGGCTTCTTCTCGGTCCAGGCCCGGATGATCAGCTCATGCGCCTCGGCATACTTCTCGCGCGTCAGCGCGGGGATCGTCCCGTAGCAGAAATTCGTGTCCATCGACGTCCCCACCGGGAACCCCGCCACAAACCGCCCGCCGGTCATGATGTCCAGCATGGCGAACTCCTCCGCCACCCGGATCGGCGGGTTGTACAGCGCAATCGAATTGCCCAGCACCACCACCGCCGCATTGCTCGTCCGCCGCGCCAGCGCCGCCGCCATGATATTGGGCGACGGCATCAACCCATACCCATTCTGGTGATGCTCGTTGATCCCAACCCCGTCATAGCCAAGCTGGTCCGCATACTCCAACAGATCGAGATAGTCGTTGTAGACCTGATGGCACTTCTCGGGATCAAACAAATCCTGGTCGATATCCACCCAAACCGAGCGGTTCTTCTCGCGGAAATCATCCGGCAAATAGGGCCAGGGCATCAGGTTGAACCACGTGAACTTCATCGCCGTCTCCCTCCAGGGATGGGGCGCCCGATTGCCCGGCGCCGTTGTTGCCAACAGCGTGCCCACTTCATGCGCATTCGTCCAGAAGGAAGCGTGGCGAAAGCCAAGGGGAAGTCTTCTTTTTGTTCACAAAAAGAAGACTCTTCCCCTTGCCTTCCTCCCTAGCCTTTCCCCCGCTACGCTCCCTTCAACGACAAGACCACCAGTAAGGAGACCAGCCATGGCTGCCCCAGGACCGCTGTCAGGCTTGCGTGTCGTCGAATTCGCCGGCATCGGCCCCGGCCCCTTCGCCGCCATGCTGCTCGCCGACATGGGCGCGGATGTCGTGCGCATCGACCGCCCAGGCACCACCCACCGCCCCACCGATGTCACCCTGCGCGGCCGCCGCCTGATCCAACTCGACCTCAAGAAGCCCGAAGATATCGCCTCCGCTCTCTCCCTGCTCGACCGGGCGGAAGTCCTGATCGAAGGCTTCCGGCCCGGCGTCATGGAACGCCTCGGCCTCGGCCCGGACACCGTCCTGGCCCGCAACCCGAGGCTGGTCTATGGCCGCATGACCGGCTGGGGCCAGGAAGGCCCGCTCGCCCATGTCGCCGGCCATGACATCACCTACATCGCGGTGGCCGGCGCCCTCGGCGCCATCGGCGCCGCCGACAAGCCGATGCCCCCGCTCAACCTGGTCGGCGATTTCGGCGGCGGCGCGCTGTATCTCTGCATGGGCGTCCTCGCCGCCGTCCTCGAAGCCCGCCGCAGCGGCAAGGGGCAAGTCGTCGACACCGCCATGTCCGATTGCGTCGCCAGCCTGACCACCGCCTTCCACGGCATGCTGGCCTCGGGCGCCTGGAAACCGCAGCGCGAGTCCAACATGCTCGACGGCGGCGCCCATTTCTACGGCACCTTCGAATGCGCCGACGGCCGCTTCATCGCCATCGGCGCCATCGAGCCGCAATTCTACGCCCTGCTGCGAAAGCTCGCCGGCCTGGACGACCCCGAATTCGACAACCAGCGCGACCCCAAAGCCTGGCCCAGCCTGCGCGCCAAACTCGCCGCCGTCATCAAGACCAAGCCCGAAGCCGAATGGACCGCCCTGATGGCCAGCACCGACGCCGTCGTCGCCCCGGTGCTGTCCCTGGCCGAAGCCCCGTTCCACCCGCACAACATCGCCCGCGGCACCTTCGTCAAGGTCAACGGCGTCACCGCCCCCGGCCCCGCCCCGCGCTTCTTCGGCACCCCCTCGGCGATGCGAGCGAACGACCCCACCAGCCCCGCCGACGTGGCCAAGGCCTGGGGCGGCTGAACCGGCGCTAAGGCCCGGGAGGCAAGCAAGACTCTTCTTTTTCTGAAGAAAAAGAAGCAAAAAGACTTTCATCCGCTTGGCGCCCAGCCCACCCAACTCCTTGTGTTTGCTACCCTCCCCCCCCGTGTTTTACGGGGGGAGCCGGAGGGGGGCACCCGAAACACCAACCCAACCCAAAACTTTTTCCTTGCAACCCCTCTCATCATCCTATATAGTACAAATCATGAACGTATCCCCAGCACCCCCCACGAGCCCGCCGGATGCCCCGCATCCGGCCGCGATGCTCGCCGAATTGCTGGACACCATATTTGCGTCCATCTGGAACCTGCTCGGCCGCAGCGTCCCCTTCCTGACCCGCTTCACCCCGATCCTGCAGAACCGCTTCAACCGCGCCCGCGTCCGCGTCATCGCCATCCTGACCAGGCTCGTCGCAGGCACCTGGCGCCCGTCCCGCAAGCGCAACCCCCGCCCGGACCACCAGGGTGGCACGCGCCTGCCCTACAGCCCGCAAGGCAATCTCTGGCTGGTGCGCAAACTCGGCTACCACGCCGCCGGCTTCGCCGCCCAACTCACCCACGCCCTCAACCGCCCGGAAACCCTGGCCCTGCTCGCCACCATGCCGCCGGAGGCCCGGGCCGCCATCGGCCGAACCTTGCGCCCGCTGGCCCGCCTCCTCGGCACCGACCTGCCGCCGGACCTCCGCCCCACCCCCGCCCCCGCCCTCGCCCCTTGCGCGCGCCCCGAACCGGCAAGGCCCGCCCGAACCCCCAAACCCGCCCCGGAGCCGCACCGCCACCCCATCTACCCGCAACGCAAACCCCGCTTCACCCTATACCCAGACCCCCCACGAAGAACCCGCCCCGCCTGAGCCCCGCC
>CAXNGD010000091.1:0-8594 GCA_964201575.1 Acetobacterales bacterium
ATGAGAACATCTATCCAAAGGCAATCCGCGTCAGCGACCAGGAGATGGCGACCCTCAACATCGCCACCAACACGTGGCACCCTGAGTGGAACTACACCATCAGCCCAAGGTCATCAGACCGAAGCGAAAATTGTTGAGCGTAGCCTAATGCCATCACACGGCCTCCGCGACCAGCGCGCCGAGGGCCGCAAGGGCCGTGGCGGGCTCCATGCGCCGGCGATAATCGGGGTCGATTTCGGCCAGCACGATCTGGCCGCCGCGGGCCAGCACGAAGGTTGCCGGCATTGGCAGCGACCAGGCGCCGTCGCCGTTATGGGCCGGCAGGTCGTGGCCGAATTTTTGATAGAGCGCCTTGATCGCGGGGCTCAGCGCGAAGGGGATGCCGAGCGCGTCGGCCAGCTTGCCGCCGCTGTCGGACAGCACGGTGAAGGCAAGGTCGTTCTTTTCGGCGGCGTCCAGCGCATTGTCCGGCGTCTCGAGCGAAACGGCGACGAGACGCGCGCCGAGGCGGGCCAGGTCTGGCATCGCCTTTTGCCATGCGCGCAGCTCGAGGCTGCAATAGGGGCACCACCCGCCGCGGTAGAAGGTGACAACGACCGGTCCTTCGGCGGCGAGACCGGTGATGTCCACTGGCCGGCCGAGCTGGTCGGGCAATTGCATGGACGGGAAGGAAGCGCCCGTCCGTGTTGCACGGCCAGGCAGGCCGGAGCCTGCGAGTGCGGTGTTCTCTCGGGCCACGAGGCCGGCGATATCGGCCCCCACGCGGTCTTCCCAGGCGGCGCGGAAAGCGTCGAGTTCGGTTTGCAGGCTCATCGGTTTCACTCCTGTGCGCGACGAGGGATCAGGCCGCCTGGGTGCGGCGCGACGGGGCCGTCCAGGTTGTGTTGGCCATGAACGCGTCGTTCGGCGTGTGGGTGAGGTGGTTGGCCACGCATGATGCGCGGCTCGGCGGGACATGGGTGGGACGGTAAATCGCGCAAGAGCACGGTGGTCGGGGAAGCAAGCGTCAGGTGTTTTCTGACGACGTTGGCGCTTCTGCGGCGCTTTGCCGCGCGGCGTGGCGCAGCATTTGGTCGGCAATCCAGCGTTCGCCGGCCACGGTGAAGAGTTGGCGCAGCGTGGCCTCTTCGGCGGTGCCGGCGGCGGCGCATCGAGACTTGACCGCCAAGGGCGGTTATTGGCCGACCGCGAGCACGCCCAGCCCATAGCCATGCAGGAAGGCAAAGCCGGGGTAGCGCCGGCGCAGTTCGTCCCACAGGCGCCAGACGCCGAAGCCGGGTTCACGGATCTCGGTGTCGTGGAACAGCACCACGCCGCGCGCCGACATCGCCGGCAGCCAGGTTTCGAAGTCGTGGCGGACCGAGACATAGTCATGCAGCCCGTCGATATGCAGCAGATCGATGCTCTCCGGCGCAAACAGCTGGCGCGCGCTGTCGAAGTCGGCGCGCAGCAGGCGGGAGAACGCGGCGTGGCGCGGGTCATGCCAGGCGCGCAGGTCCTCGTAGACATCGTCGTCGTAGTGGCCGGCCTGGGCGTCGCCCTGCCAGGTATCGACTGCCACGCAGCGGGTCGGCAGGGCCAGCTCGGTGACCGCGCGGCAGAATGCGGCATAGGAGACGCCGGTATGGGTGCCCAGCTCCACCACCAGACGGGGCCGGATCGCCGCCACCAGCCAGTGCGCGAACGGCACATGCCCCCACCAGGTGCTGATCGTGCCAATGCGGTCGGGCACCCAGAAGGCCGGGGCGAGGTGGTCGGGCAGGAGTCGCAGCGTTGGCGGCATGATCCATTCTAGCGGTATCCGCGCGACGGCATCCAGGCCGGTTGTCAGACCCGCCCGATCATCCGCGCCAGCAACACCGCCAGCCGGTCGCCCAGGCCCCTGGCGATCGGCGGTGTGGCGCGGGTGAGGTCGCGGCGGGCGAGCACGGCCGGCAGGGCGGCGGCGATGACAGCACGGGGCAGGGGGCCGCGGGCGCTCGCGAGCACCGCCTGCCCCTCACGTGCTAGTTCAGCCAGCGCCGCCCGCAGGTTGTCCTCGCCGCGGCCGGCTGTCACGTCATGGACGGTCAGGCCATGCGCGCCGAGCACGTCTTGTGGCAAAAGAACCCGCCCGGCGCGGGCCAGTATCGACACATTGCGCAGCTGACCGGCGATGCCATGCGCGGCGCCAAGCCGGGCCAGACGCGCCAAGGCGCTGTCATCCGCGCCGAGCGCACGGCCGGCGGCGATCATGACAGCGCCGGCCGTGGCGCTGAGATAGGCGTCCCAGGCGGCCCGATCGGGCATTGCCGGGTCGGCCTCGGCCTCGCGCCCGTCGATCATCGCCAGCAGGTCCGCGGGCAGCAGGAGGCCTTGCGCGATCATCGCGGCGAGCGGGGTCGCGACCTCGTGGCGCTTCGGCGTGCCCAGCACCACCTCGCGCCACCACTGCAGCCGGATCAGCGCCAGCATCGGTTCGCTGACCACCTCGCGGGCGCGGGCGAGCTCGTGGTTGAAGGCATAGAGCGTAAACAGCGCCTCGCGCCGCGCCGGGGGGGCGAACAGGGCGGTGAAGAACCGATCCGGGTCGTGCCGGCGGACCAGTTCGGCGCAGGGTGACAGGCCGCGGGCGGCGGGGTCGGCGTTGCTCATCGCCGCCTCGTGGCGCAGCATTCGCGCCAAGGCAAGCTTGACCTGAGGCGACCGCGGCCATAGCTACGCAGGGCTCCCCCAATTGGCAAAAACAATCCCGGAGAACGGTTTCATGGCCTTCACACTTCCCGCCCTCCCCTACAGCACCTCCGCCCTGGCCGCGAAGGGCATGTGCCAGGAAACGCTGGAGTTGCATCACGGCAAGCACCACCAGGCCTATGTCACGGCGCTGAACGGCTTCGTTGAGAAAGATACCGCCCTGCAGGGCAAGTCGCTCGACGAAATCGTGAAGCTGGTCAACGGCGATGCCGCCAAGGCCCCGGTGTTCAACAATGCCGGCCAGCATTGGAACCACATCCTGTTCTGGCAGAACATGTCGCCCACCGGCGGCGGCATTCCCGGCAAGCTGGAAGCCAAGCTGATCAGCGATTTCGGCAGCGTCCAGGCGTTCAAGGATGCCTTCAAGACTGCCGCGACCACCCAGTTCGGCAGCGGCTGGGCCTGGCTGGTGATGGGTGCGGACGGCAAGCTCAAGTGCACCAAGAGCCCGAACGGCAGCAACCCGCTGGCCGCCGGCGAGGGCAACGCGCTGCTGGGCTGCGACGTGTGGGAGCACAGCTACTACCTGGATTTCCGCAACCGCCGCCCGGACTACGTGCAGAACTGGCTGGACAACCTGGCCAACTATGAGGCGATAGCGATCTGATCACGCCTCGAGCCTACTTAGAAAGGCCCCGCGAGGGGCCTTTTTTGTGCCCGGGCGCATGCCGCGGTGGGTTGTCGGCGTCATGCGCGGGAAGCAGCCGTGGCTCATACCAACCCGCCTTGATGTTGACCCATGAAGAATGGGTCAACGCGGGCCGGCATGAGTCTTTGTTTTGCGCGCGGCCACCGGCCAGCCCCGCGCGCGATACCAACCGGCGCAATGGCCGGAAGAGTCGGCCATTCCGCCGGTTGGTATCAGTTGAACGTTTCGTGTCCGCCTTCAACCTGGCTGTTGGTTGGGCTGACCACGAGATAGGTCATGCCGTCGATCACCTGGGTGGCGCCGGCGGCAAAGCTGTAGGTGAGCTGTTCGGCATAGGGGGCATGGATTGCAGCCTGGCCGGCATCGGCATCCCGCGGCAACCCGGAAGGTTGTAGGCGAGGATGTTGTCGTGGGAATCGTAGAGCGAGATGCCACCGCCGTCATTGCCGGTGGCGAGGTTGCCGACAACCACGTTGCCATGGGTGTGCTGGTCAAGCTGGATGCCGTTGCCGTCGGGGCCGCCGGGATCGCGGTTGTCGAAGGTGATGTTGTTGGCGATGATGTTGCCAACGCCGAAGCCGGTGGGCTCCCCCTCGACGCCGCCGCAGACATGGATGCCGCTGGACCCGCTTGTGGTAAGGCCCCTATTGCTCACCGTGTTGCCGTCGACGATGAAGTTGTTGCCGGCGATGTCGATGCCATGGGCACCAGGCGCCGAGGACGATCGGGGCGGCCACGCTCCCCTGGGCGGTGAAGTTGACCGTCGCGGTGGTGCTGGTGCCGGCGCGTTGCAGATAGGTGTCGCCCGGCTTGAACGTCACCTGCGACGAGGCGTTGAACGGACGGAACAGCGATCCGTTGCCGCCGGACCGCGCTGTCGGGTCGATGAAGATGGTGGCCAGGGTCGCCCCTTCGGATTGCGCGACATCGTGACCTGATGGCGGCACATAGCCGACCCCGGATGGTCCGAACAATGCAGGCCGCTGGGAATCAGGGCCCGCCCAGGGACCTCGCATGTCGCGGCTCGACCAAGCCGGTATCGCAGAAGGGCACTACGAATTCATTGTCGTCGGCACCGAATGCCGCCACACGGAGCCCATCGCAAGGCGCGCCACATGGTGCCCATCAACAGGCGCGCCAACTGGCGCGGGGCTCAGCCGAAGCGATTGCGCCCGGGCGTGCCTGGCAGGCAGTAGAACACCAGTAGCACGATGCTGCCGATCCCGGGCACCAGCAGGATCAAGAGCCACCAGGCCGAGCGGTCGGTATCATGCAGCCGACGCACGCCCACCGCGATGCTCGGCAGTAACACGGCCAGCGCAAACAGCAGGCCAAGCGGGCTGAACCAGATACCGATGAAGGCCAGCACCATATCCGCGATGGCGATGACGATGTTCATCAGGAAGGCGGCAAGCACGAAGTACCAAAGTTCCGGGCGAGCGGCGCGCCCGGAGAAGACGACGTATTTGTTCAGGCAGGTAGTCACCGCGGCGGCCATGTTGGCGACGATGCCGCTACCGGTTGCAGCGGACAACGCGACACCAGCGGCTGCGGCGTGCTGGCCGGCGCTGTGCATGGCGGCCTGGGCAGAGGGATAGCCACCGCCCGGCATGCCGGCGCCGGCAGGCGGGGGGCCGGGCGGCTGCAACGGCACCTGCCCGGCCAGCGGCGACTGGGCCAGCGGCGCCCAGGCGCCCATGGCGGGCGACCAAACCTGCGTCTGCGCCCCGATCATGCCGCTGCGCACCATCGCGGCCATCTGCTCGGTCGTGAACGGGCCTTTGCTGGCGCCGCCCTCGGCGTAGTGCCATTGAACCGTCTGGGACATCGGTGCGCCTCGCACGCTGTTGGACCGGACGCGATTAGTGCACCAACCGCATGGTTCCGGCTACCGAATCCTTGCGCGCCGCATTCTTGGGGGCGGCGGGGGCGCGCGGCGGGGGGCGCGGCGGGCGGATCTATTTCTCCGGCTTGCTGTCGTTGGCCGGCTTCGGATCGCCCAGCACCGCCGTGATCGTCTCGCGCAGCACCTTGACCCGCACATTGGGCGCGATCTCCACCTCGACCTCGTTGCTGCCCTCGGTGGTCTTCTGCACGATGGCGATGATGCCGCCGCCGGTGAGCACACGATCATTGCGCTTGACCGCCGCCAGCTTGGCCTTCAGCGCCTTCTGCTGCTGTTGCTGGGGCCGGATCAGCAGGAAATAGAACACGGCGAAGATCAGCACGATCGGCAAGAACTGGCCCGCGGTGGCGACGAAGCCGCCGAGATCCTGGGCGTAGGCGGGGGAGATCAACATGTATGAGGGTGTCCGGGTTGCGGTGGTTCGCCGCGGACCATAGTTTCCGCGCCCTCTACGTCAAGCACGATCGGATTGCCCGCCATGGACCAGCGCCTTCTGGAAGCAGCACAACGGATTGCAGACGCGCTCGACCGCCTTGCACCGCCACCACCACCCGCGCCGGATCTGACCTTGGCCGATGCCTTTGTCTGGCAGCCCGACGGCCGCGCGTTGCGTGCGGTGGCACGGGTCAGCCGGGTTGACCTCGATCTGCTCCAGGGTGTGGACAGTCAGAAGTCGCAGATCCTGGAGAACACCACCCGCTTCGCCGCGGGCCTGCCGGCCAACAACGCGATGCTGTGGGGCGCTCGCGGCATGGGCAAATCGTCGCTGGTCAAGGCTGTGCATGCCAGCATCAACGCAGCCAGGCCGGGCAGCCTGGTGCTGATCGAGATCCACCGCGAGGACATCGCCACCCTGCCGGACCTGCTGCACCTGTTGCGCCATCCGGGGTTGCGCGGCGCCGAACGCCGTTGCCTGATCTTCTGCGACGATCTGTCGTTCGAGCACGAGGATGCCGACTACAAGGCGCTAAAATCGGTGCTCGACGGCGGCATCGAGGGCCGGCCAGCCAATGTGCTGTTCTATGCCACGTCGAACCGACGCCACCTGATGCCGCGCGACATGATCGAGAACGAGCGCAGCACGGCGATCCACGCCAACGAAGCGATCGAGGAGAAGGTCTCGCTGTCCGACCGCTTCGGCCTGTGGATCGGCTTCTACACCTGCGACCAGGATGTGTTCTTCGCCATGATCGACGGCTACGCCACGGCAATGAGGCTGCCGATCGGGCCAGAGGCGCTGCATGCCGCGGCGGTGGAATGGAGCGTCACCCGTGGAGCGCGCTCGGGGCGCGTGGCCTGGCAGTTCGTCCAGGACATGGCGGGACGCCTCGGCGTGGCGGGGTAGGCGCGCCTTAGCCGCCCGCCCCCGCCCGCGCCTCAGCCTCCAGCGCCAGCCGGCACACCGCGAAGCAGTGTTCCTGGGTCATCGCCGTCTGGGTCCGGTCGCGCAGGTCGTTGGCAAAGGCGCGGAACGTCAAGACCGGCACGTCGGCACAGGGAATGTGCTCGGTCTTGCTGTTGGTCACCAGGAACAGGTGCTGCCCGCCTGCGCGCCCGGCGATGTCGAGGTTCTTGCGCAACTCGATATAGCCCTCGGTGCCGACGATGAAGGCCCGCCCGTCGCCCCAGTCGGCCAGCCCATCCGGCGTGAACCAGTGCATCTGCATCGTGCCGGTGGCAACATCGTTGCGCAGGATCATCTCGCCCCAGTCTTGGAAGTTGGACACAGGGGTCCGCTCCGGCGCAACCGTCCGGACCGCGGCATGCACGATCTCGGCATCGGTCCGCCCGGTCAGGTGCAGGAAGGCGTCGATCTGGTGGCAGCCGATATCGACCAGGATCGAGCCGTTGGTCCGCGTATCCCAGAACCAGTCCGGCCGGGTGGCGCGGTTCATCCGATGTGGCGCCATGGTGGTGGTGGAGACCAGCCGTCCGATCGCGCCTTGTTGGACCAGTTCGCGCGCCCGCGCGCTGGCTGGCGACTGGAAGCGTTCGCCGAAGACAACCGCAAAGAAGAGGCCGGTCTCAGCGGCCACCGCCTGCACCACGGCCAGATCGGCGCGCGTCGTGATCCCAGGCTTGTCGGCCAGCACGTCCTTGCCGCGCCGCATCGCCTCGATCGCCAGGGCGGCGCGTTCATTCGGGATGGCGGCGGTGACGATCAGGACGATGGACGGATCATCCATCAGCCGGTCGCGCTCGGCCACTTCCGGCAGATGCGGAAACCGTTTGCGAAAGCCCTCCAGCACATGCAGGTTGGTGGTCACGTTCCACCAGCCGGCGCACGCCATGCCGGCATCGATCAGGTATTGCGTGAGTTCGTAGACATGGCGGTGATCGAGCCCGATCACGGCGAAACGCTGGGTCATCGCGAGACCTCCCTGGGTGCGCCGATGCTAGCCCTGCGCGTGGTCGCGCACCACCCGCCCGTCCACCAGATGGATCCGCCGTTGCGCCATCTTCGCCAGCCCCTCGTCATGCGTCACCGCGATCACGGTGCGCCCTTCCGCCGCCAGCCCCGCCAGCACGCCGAACACCGCGGCGGCGTTGCGCGTGTCCAGCGAGCCGGTGGGCTCGTCGGCCAGCACCATGGCGGGATCGTTGGCCAGCGCGCGGGCCACCGCGGTGCGCTGGCGCTGGCCGCCGGACAGGGCATCGGGCCGCTTCTGCGCCTGGTCGGCCATGTCGAGCGACACCAGCAGTGCCAGCCCGCGCGCGCGCATCTCTGGGCGTGACAACCGGCCAAGCTGGCGCATGGGCAGTATCACATTCTCCAGCACGGTGAACTCCGGCAACAGGAAGTGGAACTGGAACACGAAGCCGAACGCCGCCAGCCGCATGCGCGTGCGCGCCGCATCGTCCATCTGCGAGGTTGGCGCGCCGTCCACGAACACCTCGCCCTGGGTCGGCACGTCCAGCAAGCCCAGCAGGTACAGCAGCGATGACTTGCCCGAGCCGGACGGGCCAGTGATCACGCTGAAGCTCGCCGGTGCGAAGCCGAGCGTCATCTCGGCCACCAGCGTCGCCGGCACCGGCCCCGGCAACACCCGCCCCAAATGTTCGGCCCGCAGGATCTCGGTCACGCGCCAACCCAAGCAAATGGATAAAAGTTTTTGCTTCTTTTTTCAAAAAGAAGCGCTTGTTCTTTTTTGAAAAGAAGAACCAAAAAACTTGGCTCTGTTCTCGAATCGTATGTGCTCTGTAGAATCCGGTCAAACGCCCTGTTTGGAGCGCATCGATGGACGACGCGATTTTCCGTAACTGGCTGTCTGGCCTGGACACGTTGACGGCGGCGCAGCGTGAAGA
>CAXNGD010000092.1:0-8562 GCA_964201575.1 Acetobacterales bacterium
GAAGCCGCCGCGCCACCGCCGCAGACTTCGTCCTTGCCGAAAGCTGGCGCAGCGAAGACGATGAGTGCGCCAGATTGGTGATCGTGATCGCCGTGCCCATGACCGCCCTCAACGCCGCGAATCGCAGCCAGAGACGAGGGAATCAGAGACTGCCACCGTTGGAAACAGCCGAGAGTCCGAGGTTGGGGCGGTTGGTCTTAAACTCCCGCAACCAGATCCAGCCTGCCCGGCTCAGCCCAGGCGCAGCCGCTCCCCGGCCGCCAGGACCGGCCGCCGGATCACCCGCACCCGCGGATTGGCCTGCGGATCGGTCCAGAACGCATCGCCCTCGAAGCGCCGGAACAGCTCGGGCGGCAGGATCGTATCGCGCGGCGTGAACGCCACCTTGCGCCCAACCGTGTGCAGCCCGGGCGCGCCGATCGCCATGTCGAAATCCTCGGCATCGTATTCGACATTGTCGAAGTCATGCGCAAACGGCGCCTGCCCGACGAACTCGTAGATCTGCGCCAGGGTCGCTTCGGGCTGGCGGGTCAGCGCCTCATACTCCACCAGCAACAGCCGGTCCGACTGCGCGCCATAGAACGCCTCGCGCAGCGCATCCAGCGCATAACCCACCAGACCGTCATTCATCGCCAGCCGGTTCACCCTTGTATACACCGTGCCGCCGGCCTCGAAGCCGAACAGGCCGGACAGCTCATGCGGATTGCGCCGGATCAGCCGCTCGATGCTGTCCATGATCCAGGAGATATGCCGCACACAGCAGATCACCTTGGCATCCGGGAAATGATCGGCCAGCGAGGCCATCTTGGTGCACCAGACGCGGTTGGTGTCGAACACCAGCTTCTCGGCGCCGATCTCCTGGTAATAGCTGTCGAACACGCCGCGCAGCACGGCGGCCTTCTGGGCCGGCGTGATGAACACCGCGCCCTCGTTGCGCCGGCTCACCGCCGACTGCATTGCCATGTAGATCGAGCCGACCGGGCTGGTCATCATCGCGTGGATGCCCGGGTTCTGCCGCAGGATGCCGGCGAGCAGGGTGGAGCAGGACCGCGGCAGGCCGGAAATGAAATGGATGCCGTTGCGCATGGCACGTCTCCAAAAATGGTGCCGCCCGCCGGAATGGCTGATGGCGAGGCCGCCGGCAATCTGTCCACCGGCCGGCCGGGTTTGGCAAGGTGGCTAGCCCACCGCCCGCCGCGGGTCGAACGCATCGCGCACCGCCTCGCCGACGAAGATCAGCATGGTCAACAGGCTGCCCAGCACCAGGAAAGCGGTGATGCCCAGCCAGGGCGCCTGGAGGTTGTTCTTGCCCTGGCTGACCAGCTCACCCAGCGACGGCGAGCCCGGCGGCAGACCAAAGCCCAGGAAATCCAGGCTTGCCAGAATGGTCACCGACCCAGACAGCGTGAATGGCAGAAATGTCAGCGTGGCTACCATGGCGTTCGGCAGGATATGGCGCACCATCACCATCAGGTCGGACACCCCCAGCGCCTTCGCAGCCCGGACATAATCAAGGTTGCGGCCGCGCAGGAACTCGGCCCGCACCACCCCGGTCAGGCCCATCCAGCTGAACAACAACAAAAACACCAGCAGGATGGTGAAGCTGGGCGTGATGATGCTGGCCAGGATGATCAACAGGTAGAGCTGCGGCATGCCGGCCCAGATCTCGATGAAGCGCTGGAACAGCAGGTCGGTCAGCCCGCCGCGGTAGCCCTGGATCGCGCCCGCGGCGATGCCAATCGCCGAAGACACCGCGGTCAGGGTGAAGCCGAACAGCACCGACAGGCGAAACCCATAGATCACCCGCGCCAGCACATCGCGCGCCTGGTCGTCAGTGCCCAAAAGGTTGTTCGCGCTGGGTGGCGCCGGGGTTGGCACCGGCAGGTTCTTGACTACGCTGCGATGGCTATACGGAATCGGCGGCCACACCATCCAGCCCTTCTCGGCAATCAGCCCAACCAGCAGGGGATCCGAGTAATCGGCGCTGGTGGGCAGCAGGTCGGGCGAGAAATCCTCCTCGGCATAGTCGGTCAGCACCGGCGAGAACCACCGCCCATCATAGCGGACCAGCAGCGGGCGATCATTGGCAATGAACTCGGCGAACAGGCTGAGCACGAACAATACCAGGAAGATCACCAGCGACCACGACCCGCGCCGATTGGTCCGGAACGCAGCAATCCGACGGCGCGTGACCGGCGAGAGGGTCACCCACGCGCCTCGAAATCAATGCGCGGATCCACCACCGTGTACATCACGTCGCCGACGATATGCATGACCAGGCCCAACAGCGTGAAGATGTACAACGTCCCGAACATCACCGGATAATCCCGCCGGATGGCCGACTCGAAGCCCAGCAGCCCAAGCCCGTCCAGCGAGAACACGATCTCCACCAGCAACGCCGAGGAGAACAATATGCTGATGAACGCCGCCGGAAACCCGGCCACGATCAGCAGCATGGCGTTGCGGAACACATGGCGGTACAGCACCCGCCGCTCGCTAGCCCCCTTGGCCCGTGCCGTGACCACATACTGCTTGCGGATCTCCTCCAGAAAACTGTTCTTCGTCAGCATGGTCAGCCCGGCAAACCCGCCAATCACCAGCGCCGTGGTGGGCAGCACCATGTGCCAGATATAATCCAGCGCCCGCGCCGGCCATGACCAGGCCTCACTCCCGGCGGTGGCCAGGCCGCGCAACGGAAATACCGACAGGAAACTGCCGCCGGCAAACAGCACCACCAGCAGGATGGCGAACAGGAAGCCCGGCACCGCATAGCCCACCAGCACCGCCGCCGAGGTCGCCACATCGAACCGGCTGCCATGCCGCACCGCCTTGGCGATGCCCAGCGGGATCGAGATCAGGTAGATCAGCAAGGTTGACCACAGCCCGATCGAGATCGACACCGGCAGCTTCTGCGCCACCAGCGCCAGCACCGTCTGGTCGCGAAAAAAGCTGCGGCCGAAATCAAAACTCAAATAGTCGCCGATCATCTTCAGGAACCGCTCATGCGCCGGCTTGTCGAAGCCGAACATGCGGTTGATGTCCGCCACCACGGCCGGGTCCAACCCGCGCGCGCCGCGATACGTCCCGTCATCGGGCGCGGCCGACATCGCATCCGCCCCGCTGCCGGTGATGCGCATGGTCGCATCGCCGCCGCGGCCCTTGATGTCGGAGATCATCTGCTCCACCGGACCGCCCGGCGCGAACTGCACCACCACGAAATTGATCGTGATGATCCCGAACAACGTCGGAATCACCAGCAACAGGCGGCGCAGGATGTAGGCGGTCATTGGGGGTGGCGGGGAGGAAGCAAGGCCAGCGGCTTCGCGCCGCGACGGCAGCGCACTGGCCTTGCTTCCCTCCCCGTCACCTCAATTCGCCCCCGCCCGCCGCGCGGCATCGGTGGCCTCTGCCCGGGCCGGGTCGATCCACCAAGCATCGAACACCATGCCGCTGCGCACCGGCACGTCAACCCGCCCGAAACGGTCCCAATAGGCCGCGCGGATGCTGGCGACGTGCCACTGCGGCACCACATACCAGCCCCAGAGCAACACGCGGTCCAGCGCCCGTGTGGTCACCTCCAGCGTCGCGCGATCCGGCGCGTTGATCACCGCCTCGACCAGTTCGTCAACGACTGGATCGCACACGCCGGTGGTATTGGCCCCGCCCTCTTGCTTGGCCGAGTCGCAGGTCCAGAACCCGCGCTGCTCGTTGCCTGGGCTTTCGGACTGGCCGAACACCTCAACGATCATGTCGAAATCATAGCTGTCCGACAGGCGCTGGAACTGCGCGGGATCCACCGTGCGCACCCGCGCCTCGATCCCCAGCCGCCCGAGCCACTGCACATACGGCAGGGCAACGCGCTCGAAGGACGGGTTGGACAACAGGATCTCGAAGCGCATCTGCTGCCCCGCCGCATTCACCAGCTTGCGCTCCCGCACCGTCCAGCCGGCCGCGCGCAGCAGGTCCAGCGACTGGCGCAAAACCTCGCGATTATTGCCCGAGCCATCGGTGACCGGCAGGCGGAACTCCTCGTTGAACAGCCCGGCCGGCAGCTTGCCGCGGTACTTCTCCAACACGCTGAGCTCGGCCCCCTGCGGGATGCCCGAGGAGGCCAGCGTCGAATTGCTGAAATAGCTGCGGCTGCGGGTATAGGCGCCATAGAACAGGTTGGCGTTGGCCCATTCATAGTCGAACACCAGGGCAACCGCCTGGCGCACCCGCACATCCTTGAACACATCCCGCCGCGTGTTCATGGCAAACCCCTGCATGCCGGTCGGCAGCCGGTGACGGAACTCCTCCTTCTTCACCAGGCCGCGCCGCACCGCTGGAAATTCATAGGCGGTCGCCCAGTCCTTGGCGATGTTCTCCTGGCGGAAATCCACCTGCCCGGCCTTGAACGCCTCCAGCGCCACGGTCGGGTCGCGGAAATACTCCACCCGCCGCCGGTCGAAATTCGCCAGCCCCTTCGCGGTACCGAGATCGCGCCCCCAGTAATCCGGCACCCGCGCCATCACCAGCGTGCGCCCGAACTCGAAGCTTTCGATGCGCCACGGCCCAGAGCCCAGGGGCGGCTCGGTCAGCGGCTTGGAGAAATCGCGCGTCGCCCACCAATGCTTCGGCAACACCTCCAACTGACCCAGGATCGCCGCCAGCTCGCGATTCCCGGCATGCTTGAAGCGGAAGGTGACGCGGTGCGGCGTTTCCACCTTCACCTCGGCCACATCGGACCAATACTGGCGGTAATGCGGCCGGCCCTGAGCGACCAGCGTGTTGAACGTCCAGACCACATCCTCGGCGGTCATCGGCGTGCCGTCATGGAAACGTGCCTCGGGCCGCAGCTCGAAGCTCACCGACAGCCCATCCGCCGCCCGCTCGATCGTGTGCGCGACATGGCCATAGGCCACCTGGGCCTCGTCGGCAGAGGCCCGCAACAGCGTATCGTAGATCGAGCTGGTGATGCCGGCGGCAATGCCGCGCACGATATGCGGGCTGAAACTGTCGAAGGTGCCAACGGCGCCCAGCGCAACCTCGCCGCCCTTCGGCGCATTCGGATTGGCATAGGGGAAATGCGCGAATGCCAGCGGCAATCGCGGCTCCGACAACAGCGTCATCGCGTGGCTGCGCACCGGCGCTTGCGGCTGCGCTCGGGCATCGGCCAAGGGCACCGCCACCGGCAACAGCCCCGCCAGAATCGTCAGCATCGCCGCAGTCAATCGCACGTTCCGTCCCTTTCTTGGCCGCGGGCCCTGCGGTGTGGCGCATCGGGCATACCTGCCTTGTGACAGGCGGCGGCCTCAGGAGGCAAGTATATCCAGCACCTGCGGCAACAAGGCGGGATCGCCGACCGCCAGGGTGCGGCCATCGCCATCCGGATGCATCGGCCGGCCGTTCCAATCGGTGACCCGTCCGCCCGCACCCTCAACCACCGGCACCAGCGCCGCCCAGTCCCATATCTTCATTGTCGCATCAACGCAGACATCGACCTGCCCCAGTGCCAACAACCCGTACGTATAGCAATCACCGCCGTAATAGGTCCGCCCCACCGCCTGGGTCAGCCCCGCCCATTTCGCCGCATCCGCTCCCACGAACATGTCCGGCGTCGTCGCGCCCAACTCGGCCTGACCAAGGCTCGCGCAACGCCGCGTTCCCGCCGCCCCGCCAAACGGGCCGCGAAACCGCGTCGCCATGCCGCGCGCGCCAACCCAGCGTTCGCCAGTGATCGGCTGGTCGATGATGCCGATGATCGGCACCTCCCCGTCCATCAGCGCGATCAGCGTGCCGAAACTCGGCCGCCCGGTGATGAAGGCCCGCGTGCCGTCGATAGGATCCAACACCCAGCGCAGCTCGCTGCCCGGGTTCTGCAAGCCGAACTCCTCGCCCAGGATCCCATGGCCGGGAAACCGCTCGGACAACACCGCGCGCATCGCCTGCTCCGCGGTGCGGTCAGCAATGGTCACCGGCGAGGCATCGGATTTGAGATCGCTGGTCACGCCAGCGCGAAAGAACGGCCGGATCACCGCGCCTGCAACATCGGCCGCCGCCTCGGCGCTGCGCAGCAGCGCCTGAAGCCTCGCTTCCGTCATGCCGCCTCGTTCATGCTGATCGCCCGATCAGGGCAACGCAATCGGCGAGGCGGCGAGGCTGCGCATATACAGGATCAGGTCGGCACGCTGCTTGTCGTTCCTCAGCCCGGCATAGGCCATCCGGGTGCCCGGCGCATACGCCTTGGGGTTCTTCAGCCAGGCGTTCATTTCCTCGAACGTCCAGGGTCCCGGCTTGCCCTTCAACGAAGCCGAGTAGTTGAAGCCGGCCACGCCACCGTGCTCGCGGCCAAGCACGCCATATATGTTCGGACCAACCCCGTTCTTCCCGCCATCGTTGAAGCTGTGGCACGAGGCGCACTGCTTCTTGGCAATGCCTTCGCCGGCAGCCACATCGGCCGTGGCCAGCAACGGCCCGATCGGGGTCAGCGGCTCGTCCTTGGCCGCGGCCGCCGGCGCAGCTTCACCCGCCATCTCGATCTTCAACACCGTGTGGTGCAGGGCATGCGGCTTGACCACCATCGAGGCGATGACACCGGACACCATGAACACGATGCCGGCCGTCAGAACAGCGGCGGCGGCCTTGTTGAACTCCAGATTATCCATGCAGCGCAGTCCTTCGTGAGGCATCGGTCAACGGGCGAGCCGTGTTGCACGGCGCGGGCGGTCTACCTAAGGTGCGCCGCAACATAGGCAACTGCCCAACGCGCTTCAACCCGGCCGCTCGCCTAGCGGGCAAAATTCGGCACCCAATGCGTTCCCAATGCCCCGCTAGTCCCCTGTGAGCGTGCCATGAACCCCATCATCCTCATCCCCTCGCGCATGGCAGCCACGCGATTGCCGGGAAAGCCGCTGGCTGACATCCATGGCCGGGCGATGATCCTGCATGTTCTGGACCGCGCCCGCGAAGCCGACATCGGCCCCGTCGCGGTCGCCGCCGGCGACGCCGAAATCGCCGACGCCGTCCGCGCCGACGGCGGCACCGTGGTGCTCACCGACCCCTCCCTGCCGCGCGGCTCGGACCGGGTCCACGCCGCCCTCTCCCACCTCGACCCGCAGGGACGGCACGATGTGGTGGTCAACCTCCAGGGCGACCTGCCCACCATCCCGCCCGACTTCATCCGCGCCGTCCTCGCCCCGCTCTCCGACCCCGCGATCGACATCGCAACCTTGGTCGCCCCGATCACCTCGCCCGAGGAAGCCGCCGCTTCCAGCGTGGTCAAGGCCGCCTGCGCCTTCGATGGCGGCCGCGCCGTCTCCCCCGCGCTCTACTTCTCGCGCGCCGCCATCCCCTGGGGCGACGGCCCGCTCTGGCACCATATCGGCATCTATGCCTTCCGCCGCCCGGCCCTGGCGCGCTTCGTTGCCCTGCCGGAATCCCCGCTCGAACGCCGCGAATCCCTGGAACAGCTGCGCGCGCTGGAAGCCGGCATGCGCATCTCCTGCGCCCGCGTCGCCTTCGCCCCCTTCGGCGTCGACACCCCGGCAGATCTCGAGCGCGCCCGCCTCGACCTCGCTCCCCATTCCCAACAGACGATCGGCACAACATGACCGCAAAACCCGGCGTCATCGCCTTCCAGGGCCGCCCCGGCGCCTATTCCGACCTGGCCTGCCGCAACGCCTACCCCGCCTGGACCACCCTGCCCTGCGACACCTTCCAGGCCGCGATGGAAGCCGTCCGCACCGGCGCCGCCGACCTCGCCATGATGCCCACCGAAAACTCGCTGGCCGGCCGCGTGCCAGACATGCACATCCTGCTCCCGGAATCCGGCCTGTTCGTGATCGGCGAAACCTTCCAGCGCGTCGAGCACTGCCTGCTCGGCCTCAAGGGCGCCACCATCGCCGGCCTGAAACGCGCCCACTCCCACCCCGTCGCCCTCGGCCAGGTCCGCAACATCCTCAAGGAGCTGAACCTCCAGGCCGTCGTCGAAGCCGACACCGCCGGCTCGGCCGAACAAGTCGCCGCCTGGAACAACCCCGAAGACTGCGCCATCGCCTCCGAGCTCGCAGCCCAACTCTTCGGCCTCGAAGTCTTGCGCCGCAACGTCGAAGACGCCGCCCACAACACCACCCGCTTCTACGTCATGTCGCGCACCGCCCGCACCATCAGCACCGACACCCCCAACCTCATGACCACCTTCGTCTTCCGCGTCCGCAACGTCCCGGCCGCGCTCTACAAGGCCCTCGGCGGCTTCGCCACCAACGGCGTGAACATGACCAAACTCGAAAGCTACATGATCAGCGGCCAGTTCACCGCCACCCAGTTCCTCTGTGACGTCCAAGGCCACCCCGAACAACCCGCCCTGCGCCGCGCCCTGGAAGAACTCCAGTTCTTCTCCCGCGAAACCCGCATCCTCGGCGTCTACCCCACCGCCACCTTCCGCCAGGATCAGAGCGCGGGCGACTGAGGCAAAGCGAGAAGCAAGCCGGGGCTTTGCCCCGGACCCCACCAGGGTCCGAGACCCTGGACCTCAACCCTTAGGCGCCTTCGGCAACGGGGGCCATCCAGGCCTTCATCAAG
>CAXNGD010000093.1:0-8546 GCA_964201575.1 Acetobacterales bacterium
CGCCCGTCCCCCCGCCTAACCCCCGAGACACACCCTGCGCCGAAAGCCGGATCACGCCCCCCTGCGGCGCGAACTTCATTGCATTCTCCAACAAGTTGGCGATCGCCTGCTGGATCATGTCGCGGTCGCCGAACACCTCCAGGCGCGGCGCGATGCGCGCGGACAGCGTCTGCCCGGTCTCCTCCGCCGCCGCCTCGTACAGCTCCGTAAGGTCGCCCAGCAGCGGCGCCACATCCACCCGCGCAAACGCCGAGCGCCGCGCCCCCGCCTCGATCTCGGCAATCCGCAACAACGCCTGGAACACCGAGACGATCCCGTCCAGGTCGCTCTGCGCCCGCTCGATCGCCAGCCGCAGGTCGTCCTCCCCGCGCGCATGGATCGCCGCATCCTCCAGCCGCATGCGCGCGCGGGCGATCGGCGTGCGCAGGTCATGGGCGATGGCATCGGACACCTGGCGCACCCCGTCCATCAACCGCCCGATACGGTCCAGCATGTCGTTGATCGTCTCGGCCAACAGGTCGAACTCATCGCTGTGCCCCGCCACCTTGACCCGCTGGGTGAGGTCGCCGGCACTCACCGCGGCCGCGGTCGCCGACACATCGCCCAGCGCCGCGCGAAACAGCCCGCGCACCGCCATCGCCCCGATCGTGCCCAGCAATAGCGCAATCGCGCCCCCCCAGATCATCGCGTCAGCCATGATCCGCCGCAGTTGCACCCGCGCCTCGACATCGCGCCCCACCAGCAAATGCAGCCCGCCCGGCAACTCCGCGTGATGCACCCGCGCCTGGCTCGGCAATCCCGCCCGGTCCACGCGCATGTCGGTCCACTCGAAATCCGCCGGCACGCGGAGCGGCCAACGCTCCAGGTTGCCGGCCAGCCGCTTCAGATTGCCATCCAACAGCAGATAGACCGCGTCGTCGTCCACATTTCCGGCGATGCGCTGCTCGATGGCATCCACCAGCCCCGGCAGCCCGCCCTGGGCCAGACGCTCCACCAGCTCCTGGGAATCCGCCAGGATCGCCGACTGGTTCTGCCGGTCCAGCAGCCCCGCCGTCGACCACCACAGGAACGCCGCTAGCGCCACCGAACTGGCGCCAAACAGGCAGGCATAGATCAGCCCGAACCGCACCCCGGCCTGGCCGAAGAAGCGCTGTCGCCGATGGCGCATCGGCGAAACGCTCAGCTGCCCATTCCCGCCCTCATCGCCGCTCCCAACACCCGGGCCGGCCACGCCCTTACGGCGCCTCGGCGCGCAGCATGTAGCCGGCGTTGCGCACCGTATGGATCAGCGGCAGCGGGAACGGCTTGTCCACTTTCTGGCGCAGCCGCGAGACATGCACGTCGATCACATTGGTCTGCGGGTCGAAGTGGTAATCCCACACCCCCTCCAGCAGCATCGTGCGCGTCACCACCTGGCCGGCATGGCGCATCAGGAACTCCAGCAGCCGGAACTCGCGCGGCTGCAGATCCACCTTCTGCCCGGCCCGCTTCACCCCGCGCGACAACAGATCCATCTCCAGATCCGCCACCACCAGCCGCGTCGCCGGCCCCTCGCCCTTGCCGCGCCGCGTCAACGCCTCCACCCGCGCCAAAAGCTCGGCAAAGGCGAACGGCTTGGTCATGTAGTCGTCGCCGCCCGCCTTCAGCCCGCGCACCCGGTCATCCACCTGCGCCATCGCCGAGAGGAACATCACCGGCGTGGTATTGCCCTGGCTGCGCAGCGTCTCCAGCAGCCGCAACCCATCCACGCCGCCGGGCAGCATGCGGTCCAGCACAATGGCGTCGAACACCTCGCTGGCCGCCATGAACAGCCCGTCGCACCCGTTCGGCGTGTGCTCCACCACATGGCCGGCCTCCTTCAGCCCCTTGACCACGAAGCCGGCGACGTCCTTGTCGTCCTCCACCACCAGGATGCGCATGGCTCAGTTCTCCTGCGTGTTCGGCCGGCGGCCGATGGTGACGTTCATGTCCAGCACTTGGCCCTGGCGGCGCACCGCCAGCTTCACCGTCTCGCCGGGCGTGATCCCGGCCACGATGCGGATCAGCGCACGGAAGCTCTCCACCGGCTGATCGTTCGCCCGCACCACCACATCGCCCGGCCGCAGCCCGCCGCGTGCCGCCGGCCCGTTGCGCACCAAGGCGGCGATCCCCACCCCAGCGCCCTGCGCGCCCTGAACGTCGGTCAGCTCTGCGCCGAGCCAGCCGCGCTCCACCCGCCCCTTGCTAAGCAACTCCGTCACGATCCGGCGTACCACCTCGCTGGGAATGGCGAAGCCGATCCCCACCGAGCTTCCGGTCGGCGAGAAGATCGCCGTGTTCATCCCCACCACCAGCCCCTCGGCGTCAAAGAGCGGCCCGCCGGAATTGCCCGGATTGATCGGCGCGTCGATCTGCAGGAAGTCGTCGAACGGGCTCGCCCCGATATCGCGCCCGCGCGCCGAGATGATCCCCGCCGAGACCGAGCCGCCGAGCCCGAACGGATTGCCCGCCGCGATCACCCAGTCGCCCACCTCCGCCGCCCGGCTGTCGCCCCAGCTTGCCGCCGGCAGCGGTGCCGCGGGCGAGACCTTGATCACCGCCACATCGGTCAGCTCGTCGCCGCCGATCAGCGTCGCCGGCAGGCGCGTGCCGTCGGACAGGCTGACCATGATCCGCGTCGCGGTGCCCACCACATGGTTGTTGGTGACGATGAAGCCCGCCGGATCGATGATGAAGCCCGAGCCCACGCCGGAGACCTCGCGCTGCTGCGGCTGGCGCTGGCGGAAGCGCTCGCGCAATTGCCGCTGCACCTCCGGCGGCAGCATCGACAGCGGATCGCTGCCCAGCACCGTCTCGGTCACCGCGATATTGACCACCGTCGGGATCACCCGCTTGACCAGCGGGGCAAAGCTCTGCGGCGCCGCGCGCGCCGCGGCCGAGCGGTGCAGGACCGGCAACCCCAACAGCGCCGCCGCAGCACCCGCTAGCACGAAGCGGCGCCCAGGCGCCGCAGTTTCAACAAGCCCAATGCTCATGACAACGATCTCCAGTCCGTCTCCGCGCGCCACGTCCAGGCCGGGGCCGGGACGCACCTTGCGGTCAGCGCGTTCACGCCAGTTAAAATGGTGCTCCGGCACCCGCACAACAAGTTACGGTCTCGGCACGCGCGCGGATGTCGCCAGCGCCGGGTTCTCCGGCCAGTCATGCCTGGGATAGCGCCCGCGCATGTCGCGCCGCACCTCCGCCCAGGCCCCGCCCCAGAAGCTGGCGAGATCGCCGGTGATCGCTACCGGCCGCCCCGCCGGCGACAGCAGCGCCAGGCGAAGTTCCACCCGCCCGCCTGCGAGTTTCGGCGTCTGCGCCATGCCATAGAACAGCTGCGCGCGCGCCTCGGCCAGCGGCACCGGCTGGCAATAATCCACCCCCGCCCGCCCCGTGGCCAACGCCAGGTGGGTCGGCAATTCGGCGTCAAGCCGCGCCAGCCGCGCCCAGCCATCGTCCATCCCCGCCACCACCGCGCGCAGCACCGCAGCCATGTCCAGCCGCGCCAGCTCCGCCAGCCGTGACATTCCGTTCAGCTGCGCCGCCAGCCAGCCGCGCTCCGCCCCCAGCGCGGCATCGGACAGATCCGGCCACGCCGCGCCCGCCTCCAGCCGCGCCATCAGCGCCAGCCGCGCCTGGAACTGCCGCGCCGCATCGTTCCACGGCAATTGCGCCAGGTTCGCCGCCGCCGCCAGCGCCGTGCGGGTCTCCGCGGGATCGGCCGGCTCGGTGCGATCCTCCAGGATCAGCGCCCCCAGCCGCCGTCGCCGCCGCGCCAGCACCGAGCCGGTCGCCGGATCGAGCCCGGTCTCCACCACCTCGCTCACCCGCCCCGCCAGCGCCGCCGGCAGGCGCTCCACCGCCAGCTCAGCCGCCAGGCGAATATGCGCGCCGGCCTTCATCTCCAGGCTCGCCACCGCCAGCAGACGCGCCTTGGACAGCGGATCCGCCACTGACAGCCGCGC
Source organism: Acetobacterales bacterium (assembly GCA_964201575.1). Classification (GTDB taxonomy): domain Bacteria; phylum Pseudomonadota; class Alphaproteobacteria; order Acetobacterales; family Acetobacteraceae; genus CAMDGX01. Next base: position 3,987 of record CAXNGD010000093.1, read on the forward strand.
CCCGCCGCCGCCCGCCAGCCGGAAACTGCCGGGCTCGCCGCGCCGCTGGGCGATCCGGTCGGGAAACCCGGCGGCAATCAGCCGCGCCGGATCACCCTCGGCCGCCATCTGACCCACCCGCAATCGCCGCCGATACTGCGACGCCGCCCGGTTGATCCGAGACACCGCCCCGCGATCAGCCCCCTGGACCGCCTCCCCATGCCCGGCCAGCGCCGCCAGCCGCAGCCCGATATCCGCCGGCGCCTCAGATCCCCTACCAACCGGTGCCCGCAGCGGATCGCGCTCCTCCAGCAACGCGGCGAGATCGGCCGCCATCGCCGCCTCCCCCGGCGACTCCGCCGCCAGCATCATCGCCGCCAGCCGCGGATGCGCACCCAGCACCGCCATCTGCCGCCCCAGCGCACTGATCCGCCCGTCGGCATCCAGCGCCCCCAACTCCGCCAGCAAGGCCTGCGCCGCGGCCAGCGGCCCGGCCGGCGGTGCATCCGGGAACGGCAGATCCGCCGGCGCCGCCCCCCAGGCCGCACAATCCAGCGCCAGCCCGGACAACTCCGCCTGCAAAATCTCCGGCCGATCAAACGGGGCGAGCCCGCGATGCAACGCCGTGGTCCACAACCGGATCGCCACCCCCGGCGCCTCGCGCCCCGCCCGTCCGGCCCGCTGCTCCGCCGCTGCCCGGCTGATCCGCACCGTCACCAACCGCGTCAGCCCAGTGGCGGGATCCAGTTGCGGCGCCCGCCGCCAACCGCCATCCACCACAATCCGCACCCCCGGCACCGTCAGCGACGTCTCGGCGATCGAGGTCGACAGCACCACCCGCCGCCCCTCCGCCACCCGAAGCGCCAGATCCTGCTGTGCCGGCGGCAACTCGCCATACAACGGCAGCACCACCGCCCCGCACCCCGCCAGCGCCGCCTCGGTGCGCCGGATCTCCCCCATCCCCGGCAGAAACGCCAGGATATCGCCCGCATGCTCAGCCAAAGCGCGCCGGATCGCCTTGGCCATCGCGTCGGGCAAATCCGGGAACTGTGCGATATCCCGCCCGGCATGGCTCACCGAAACCGGATGCGCCCGCCCCGCACTCTCGATGATGGCGGCCCCCAGAAGCGGCCCCAGCCGCGCCCCATCCGCCGTCGCACTCATCGCCAGCAGCCGCAGCTCCGGCCGCAACCCGCGCTGCAAGTCGAGGCAGAACGCCAGCGCCAAATCGGCATCCAGCGCCCGCTCATGCACCTCGTCCAGGATCACCAGCCCCACCCCGTCCAGCCCGGGATCGGATTGCAACCGCCGCACCAGCAACCCCTCGGTCACCACCTCGATCCGCGTCGCCGTCGACACCGCACTATCCAACCGGGTCCGATACCCCACCGTCCCCCCCACCGCCTCGCCCAACAGGAACGACATCCGCGTCGCCGCCGCCCGCGCCGCCAGCCGCCGCGGCTCCAGCATCACGATCCGCCCCGCGCCCAGCCACTCCGCCCCCAACAGCGACAGCGGCACCAGCGTCGTCTTGCCCGCCCCCGGCGGCGCGATCAGCACCGCATTGCCCCCCGCCGCCAGCACCTCCGCCACCGCCGGCAGGCACTCCGCCACCGGCAATTCGCGCAAAACCTCGTCGGGCGGGAAATATCTCACCCGGCCGGCATAGCACCCCGCGCCAAACCGCGACACCAACCCCATTTGCTGCTAAGCTCCTGGGCGCGGAGCCCCCCCCAGATGATCCCCCTAATGATCCCACGCCTCCTCCTCCTCGCCCTCCTCCTCGTCGCCCACACGCCGGCCTGGGCGCTGCAGAGCGCTGCCGTCAAAAGCCCGCGCGCCGAAGCCACCCTGATCTCCGAGGCCGACAGCTTCGCCCCCGGCCAGCCCCTGCGCGTCGCCCTGCGCCTGCGCATGGCCCCCGGCTGGTACACCTACTGGCGCAACCCCGGCGACGCCGGCGCCCCCGCCGAGCTCGACTTCGCCCTGCCCGACGGCGTCACCGCCAACCCGATCACCTGGCCCATCCCCGCGCGCCACCCCACCGGCCCGGTCATGAGCTACGGCTATGACGGCGAGGTCGTCCTGCCCGTCACCCTCACCCTGGCGGCAACCACCTCCACCAACCCCCTGGTCGTCCAGGTCCACGCCTCCTGGCTGGTCTGCGAGAAGATCTGCGTCCCCGAGGAAGGCGACTTCACCCTCACCCTCCCCCGCGCCACCACCGCGCAACCCGCCCCCGAAGCCCCCCTCTTCGCCGCCGCCGACGCCGCCACGCCCCGACCAGCGATCGGCGAAGCCCGCATCTCCCCCGAGGCAATCCTCACCCTGCGCCTGCCCGGCCTGGACGCCGCCCAGCTGCGCGACGCCTGGTTCGCCCCCCTCGCCTGGGGCCAGATCGAGCACAGCGCCCCCCAGGACCGCGCCGCCATCGCCGAGGGCCTCACCCTGGCCCTGCGCCCCGGCCCCGAATTCCGCCACGCCGAGGGCCTGCGCGGCATCGTGGTCATCACCGACCATGGCGGACGCACCAGCGCGCTCGAACTCACCGCCACCCCAGGCCCCACCATCACGCCCGCCGCCGCCCTGCCGCTCTGGCAGCTCGTCCTCTTCGCCGTCGCCGCCGGGCTGATCCTGAACCTGATGCCCTGCGTCTTCCCGGTCCTGGCGATGAAGGCCCTCGGCCTCGCCGCCCTGGCCAACGACGGCAGCCCCGCCCATCGCCGCGCCGCCCTGATCCAGGCCGGCGCCTACACCGCCGGCGTCGTCACCACCTTCCTCGCCCTGGCCGCCATGCTCGTCGCCCTGCGCGCGGCGGGCCAGGCGGTCGGCTGGGGCTTCCAGTTCCAATCCCCGGTCTTCGTCGCCGCCACCGCCTGGCTGCTCTTCGCCATCGGCCTGAACATGTCCGGCCTCTACAGTATCGGCGGCAACGCCGTTGCCGGGATCGGCAGCGCATCCGCAAGCCGCGGCGGCCCCACCGGCAGCTTCTTCACCGGCCTGCTCGCCGTCGTTGTCGCCACCCCCTGCACTGCCCCGTTCATGGGCGCCGCCATCGCCGGCGCACTCGCCGCCCCGCTGGCCGTGACCGTGACCGGCTTCCTCGCCATGGGCATCGGCTTCGCCCTGCCGTACATCGCCTTCGCCGCCATCCCCGGCATCGCCCGCCGCCTGCCCCGCCCCGGCCCCTGGATGGACATCCTGCGCCAGGCCCTGGCCTTCCCGATGTATGCCGCCGCCGTCTGGCTGCTCTGGGTCGTCAGCCTGCAATCCGGCTCCACCGGCGTGCTGTACACCGCCGGCGGCATGGTCCTGGTCGCCTTCGCCCTCTGGGCCACCAGCCTCGCCCAGCACCGCGCCGGCCTGCCCCGCCGCGCCGCCGTCGCCACCGCCACCGCAGCAGCGCTTGCCGCCCTCGCCCTGCTCTCCACCCTCGCCACCACCCCCCCCGCCACCGCCACCACCCAATCCGCCACTGACCACGCCAGCGAGCCCTTCACCCCCGCCCGCCTCGCCGCCCTGCGCGCCGATGGCCGCCCGGTCTTTCTCAACATGACCGCCGCCTGGTGCGTCACCTGCATCGTCAACGAGCAGGTCACCCTCAACCAGCCCGCCATCCGCCAGGCCTTCGCCGACCAGGGCATCACCTACCTGAAGGGCGACTGGACCCGCCGCGACCCCGCCATCACCGAATATCTGCGTGCCCTCGGCCGCGACGGTGTGCCACTCTACGTCCTCTACCCGCCGCGCGGCGCCGCCCCGGTGGTCCTGCCGCAGATCCTCACCGAAGCGCGCCTGCGCGACGAACTCGCCCGCGCCGGCCTGTAACCACACCCCAAGGGAGACCGAAGATGACCCTCCATCGCCGCAGCCTGTTCGCCATCCCCGCCCTCCTCGCGCCCCTGGCCACCACGCGAGCCCACGCCGCCGCCACCATCGACACCCAAGCCCCCCTCTTCACCGGCACCAACAGCAACGGCGCCCAGGTCAGCCTGGCCCAGTTCGCAGGCTCGCCCGTCGTCCTCGAATGGACCAACGATGGCTGCCCCTATGTCCGCAAATGGTACAACAGCAACGCCATGCAGGACCTCCAGCGCCAGGCCGCCGCCATGGGAGCCGCATGGCTCACCATCGTCTCCTCCTCGCCCGGCGAACAGGGCCATGTCGACGGCCGCCAGGCCAACGACCTGACCCGCACCCGCAACGCCGCCCCCGCCCATGTCCTGCTCGACCCCGACGGCAAGATCGGCCGCATCTACGCCGCCGCCGTCACCCCGCACATGTTCATCGTCAACGCCGCGGGCAAGCTGGTCTACGCCGGCGGCGCCGACAGCATCCCCAGCACCCGCGCCGAGGACATCGCCCGCGCCACCCCCTATGTCCGCGACGCCCTCACCGCCCTCACCGCCCTGGCTGCCGGCAAGCCGATCGCCAACCCCGTCACCCGCGCCTATGGCTGCACGGTGAAATACCGCCCGCAGGCCTAGACCCATGCCGCTGGACGCCACCAAAGGCAGCGGCGGCGGCGGCCGCCCAGCACGCAACGTGCTGGGCGGCACCCTCGCCCCCTGCTCCCACGCC
>CAXNGD010000094.1:0-8541 GCA_964201575.1 Acetobacterales bacterium
CCGTTGCCGTGGCCGCAGATGAAGCTGATGTCGTCGCCCAGCGGGAGGAGTTTGGTCTTGATGGCTTCGATCAGGGCCGGGCCGTCGCCGTAGGGGAAGTCGGTGCGGCCGACCGAGCCTTGGAAGATGACGTCGCCGACGAAGGCCAGGCGGAGGGTTTTTTCGACGAAGACGATGTGGCCGGGGGTGTGGCCGGGGCAGTGCAGGATTTCGAATGTGAGGCCGATGGTCTCGACGGTGTCGCCTTCGACGAGGAAGCGGTCCGGGGTGACGTTGCGCAGGCCGTGGAAGCCGAGTTTTTCGGCTTGTTCCTCGATGCCGTCGAGCAGGAAGCGGTCGCGCTCATCCGGACCGACGATGGGCACGGTGGGCCAGCCGCGGCCGGTGTAGTCGAGGTCGATGGTGCCCTTGGTGGCCAGGGCGCCGCCGGCGTGGTCGATATGGCCGTGGGTGAGGAGGATGGTTTCGGCTTGGAGCTCCTGTTGGACCAGCACGTCCAGGATGCGGCCGGGCTCGCCGCCGGGGTCGACGATGAGGCAGCGCCTGGTCTCGGTGTTCCACAGGACGGTGCAGTTCTGCTGGAAGACGGTGACGGGGACGATGGCGATGCGGTAGTCCGACATGGGGCGCTCCGGGGGTGCGGGCGCTGGGCTTAGCGGGGGGCGGGGGTTGTGTCTACCGGTGCGCGGGCTTGTTCGGCGCGGGTGGTGGTGTTGGTGTTGCTAGCAAGCAAGGAGGAAAGGAATTTCCACAAAGAGGCAGAGAGGCAGAGAGGAGGAAGGAACGAACTTCTTTTTTGCCCTTCTTCGGCGCAGGTAGGTGTACCTGCTCGGCTAGAAAGTAAGGACGGAAATTTCACAAAGAGGTAGAGAGAAGCAAGAAGCGACTTTCTTCTCTCTGCCTCTTTGTCGAAATTTCTTTCTTGCTTACTGAACCGGCCGACCGGTTTGTATCGACGAAGTATGACGGCGCGGCGTTCAGGCGGGTTCGGTGTCGAGGGCGTAGCCGCCGGCGCGGACGGTTCGGATGATGTCGAGGTCGGTTTCGGCGTTGATGGCTTTGCGCAGGCGGCGGATATGGACGTCCACGGTGCGGGGTTCGACGTGGATATCGGGGCCCCAGACGGCGTTCAGGAGTTCCTCGCGGGTGAAGACGCGGGAGGGGTGTTGCATGAAGAATTCCAGCAGGCGGAATTCGGTTGGGCCGAGATGGATGGCGCGGCCGCCGCGCTGGACGCGGTGTGCGCCGAGATCCAGCGTGACGTCGTGGAATTCGAGGCGGCCTTTGGCCGGGACGGAGGCGGCACGGCGCAGCAGGGCGCGGATGCGGGCCATCAGGGCTTCGATGCCGAAGGGCTTGGTAATGTAATCATCGGCGCCGATGTTCAGCGCGCGCACGGCGTCCTGGTCCTCGGAGCGGGCGGTGAGCATGATGACGGGGAGTTTGCGGGTTTCGGGCCGGCGGCGGATCTGGCGGCAGACCTCGATGCCGGACATGACCGGGAGCATCCAGTCGAGCAGGACCAGGTCCGGCGTGGTTTCGGCGATACGGTCGATCGCTTCCTGGCCGTCGGTTGCCTCTTCGACCCGGAAACCTTGTTTCTCCAGGTTGTAGCGCAGCATGGTGGCGATGGCGGCTTCGTCTTCGACGACGAGGATCAGTGGGCGGGTGGCGCTATCGGACATTGTCAGCTCCCTGCGGGCCTCGGGCTGGCTAAGTCGCTCTTGGGCCGTGCGTCGGTGAGGGGGATGCCGGTGACGGCGTAATGGATGGTTTCGGCGATGTTGGTGGCGTGGTCGCCGATGCGTTCGAGGTTCTTGGCGATGAACAGGAGGTGGGTGCAGGGGGTGATGTTGCGAGGGTCTTCCATCATGTAGGTGATGAGTTCGCGGAACAGGGCGTTGTAGATCTCGTCGATGGCTTCATCAGAGCGCCAGACCTGCATGGCCTTTTCGGCATCGTCGGTGCCGATGGCGTCGATGATGCGCGTGAGGTTTTCCTGGACCAGGGCGGCCATGTGGGCGAGGCCGGTGCCGGCGTCGCGCAGGCTGAATTCCTGGAGCATCAGGCTGCGCTTGGCGACGTTGGCGGCGTAATCGCCGATGCGCTCGAGGTCGCCGGTGGCCTTGAGCGCGGCGACGATGTGGCGCAGGTCGCCGGCGACGGGTTGGCGCAGGGCGAGCAGGCGGATGACGAATTGCTCGATGTCGTGCTCGCGGGCGTCGACGCGGGGGTCTGAGTCCATGGCGGTGGCGGCGGCGGCGCGGTCGCGATGGAGGACGGCAGTGCAGGCCAGGGCGACCTGGCTTTCGACCATGCCGCCCATTTCGGTGATCATGTCGCGCAGGCGGTTGAGGTCGGCCTCGTAGCTCTTGACGATGTGTTCGGCGTTCTCGGGCATGGGAAGGTTCCTTGGGGTTCGGCTAGGAAGTCTTCCTTTTGTGAACAAAAAGAAGCAAAAAAACTTTATCAGTTTGGGCTGGGCGCGGGGATCGGTGGGGGCTGGGTGATGCTGACGTGTGTTGGCCCACCGACGTGGATGAAGTTTTTTTGCTTCTTTTTGTTCACAAAAAGAAGAGTCTTCCCTTCCTGTTCGCAGGCTTAGCTGAAGCGCCCGGTGATGTATTGCTGGGTGCGGGTTTCGCGCGGGGCGGTGAACATCTGTGCCGCGGTGCCGACCTCGACCATTTCGCCGAGGTAGAAGAAGGCGACGCGGTCTGCGCAGCGGGCGGCCTGCTGCATGTTGTGGGTGACGATGGCGATGGTGAAGTTGCGCTTGAGTTCGTCGATCAGTTCCTCGACCTTCAGGGCGCTGATCGGGTCGAGCGCGCTGGTGGGTTCGTCGAACAGGATGACATACGTGCGGACTGCGATGGAGCGGGCGATGCACAGGCGCTGTTGCTGGCCGCCGGAGAGGCCGCCGGCGGGGGAGTTGAGGCGGTCCTTGACCTCGTCCCAGAGGGCGGCGCGGGAGAGGGACCATTCGACGCGTTCGTCCATCTGCGCCTTGGAGAGTTTTTCGTGGAGTTTCACCCCGAAGGCGATGTTTTCGTAGATCGACATCGGGAAGGGGGTGGGTTTCTGGAAGACCATGCCGATGCGGCTGCGCAGGACATTGAGGTCGACATCGGCGGCGATGATGTTCTGGCCGTCCATCATGGCTTCGCCGGTTGCGCGCTGTCCCGGGTAGAGGTCGTACATGCGGTTCAGGGCGCGCAGCAGGGTTGATTTGCCGCAGCCGGAGGGGCCGATCATGCCGGTGACCTGGCGCTCCGGCAGGTCGAAGTTGATGGATTTGAGGGCGCGGTTTTCGCCGTAGAAGAAGTCGAGGTTGCGGATGGCGATCTTGGCGGGGGCGGCGGCGGTTTCCGGGCGGGTTTGTAGGGTTGGGGCGGCCGGAGGGGCAGCGGCGGGTTGTTCATTCATGGCTGGGCTCCGGGGCTAGCGTTGGCGCAGCACGTAGCGTGCGACGATGTTGATGAGGAGGACGCCAGTGGTGATCAGGAGGGCGCCGGTCCAGCCCAGGGCGATCCAGTCGGCATAGGGCGAGCCAGCATAGGCGTAGATGGTGACGGGGAGGCTGCCCATGGCCTTGGTGAGGTCGGTGGACCAGGTGAGGTTGCCGAGCGAGGTGAAGAGGAGGGGGGCGGTTTCGCCGGCGATGCGGGCGATGGCGAGGAGGATGCCGGTGATCAGGCCGGCGCGGACGGAGCGGTAACAGACGAGGGTGATCATCTGCCACTTCGGGGCGCCGAGGGCCATGACGGCTTCGCGCAGGGTGTTGGGGATGAGTTGCAGCATGTCCTCGGTGGTGCGCACGACGATCGGGATGACGATCACGGCGAGGGCGACGGCGCCGGCGATGCCGGAGAAGCCGCCGAAGGGGAGGACCATGAGCTGGTAGACGAAGAGGCCAATGAGGATGGAGGGGGCTGAGAGCAGGATGTCCGAGACGAAGCGGACGGCTTCGCCGAGTTTGGAGCCCTGGGAGTATTCGGCGAGGTAGGTGCCGACCAGGAGGCCGATGGGGGTGCCGATGACGGTGCCGAGGGCGGTCTGGATCAGGGTTCCGACGATGGCGTTGAGCAGGCCGCCGTTTGAGCCCGGGGGGCGGGTGACGTCGGTGAAGACGGTGAGGGAGAGGCCTTCGAGCCCGCGGTAGAGCAGGGTGGCGAGGATGGAGAGCAGGAAGGCCAGGCCGATGGCGGTGGCGGTGATGGCCAGCCAGTGGAGCAGGCGGTCCTTGCGGCGGCGGCTGTTGCCGAGGCGTTCGGCGGTGCGGGGGTCCTTGGACGGACCGGCATGTGACAGGGTGGCACTCATGTTCGGGACCCCTACGAGCCGGCTTTGGGGCGCAGGAGGAAGCGCGAGATGGCCAGGACGATGAAGGAGAGGATGAAGAGGATGAAGCCGAGGGCGAAGAGGGAGGAGAGCTTGAGGCTGCCGGGTTCCGCCTCGCCGAATTCCAGGGCGACGATGGAGGCGATGGTGTTGCCGGGGGCGAACAGGCTGGTGGCGATGCGGTTGGCGTTGCCGATCACGAAGGTGACGGCGAGGGTTTCACCAAGGGCGCGGCCGAGGCCGAGCATGATGCCGCCGACCACGGATTTGCGGGTGTATGGGATGACGACGTTCCACATGACCTCCCACCGGGTGCAGCCCAGGCCGTAGGCGCTTTCCTTGAAGACCGGGGGGACGGTGAGGAAGACGTCGCGCATGGTGGCGGAGATGAAGGGGATGACCATGATGGCCAGGATCAGGGCCGCGGTGAAGATGCCGGTGCCGAAGGGAGGGCCGGCGAAAAGGAAGCCGAGCAGCGGGAGTTCGCCGATGGTGTCGATCAGGGCCGGCTGGATGACCTGGGCCATGATGGGGACGATCACGAAGAAGCCCCACATGCCGTAAATGATGGAGGGGACCGCGGCGAGGAGTTCGACGGCGGTGCCGACGGCGCGGCGGATGGCGGGGGGAGCGATCTCGGTGAGGAAGAAGGCGATGCCGAAGGCGACCGACACGGCGAGCATGAGGGCGAGGATCGAGGTCACGATGGTGCCGTAGATCGGCACGATGGCGCCGAACTCCTCGGTCACCGGGTTCCAGTCATCGGCCCAGACGAAGGACAGGCCGAAGGCGCGGAAGGCGGGAAGGGCGCCGATGAAGAGTTCGACGATGATGGCGCCGAGCAGCACCAGGACGAAGATGCCGGCGCCCTTGCAGAGCCAGGCGAAGATGCGGTCGCCGGTGGAGGAGGATGGTTTCCGGCCGAGGATGACGGGGGCCGTTGCGGTCGACGAGGACATTGCGGGCACTTCCAGCGTTGGTTGGGCGTGGTTGGGCACGCCAGGTGAGGTGCGGTGCGCGAGGCACCGCACCTGCAGGCTGGTGGGTTAGCGGATCGGCTTGCCGTCAGGCGCCTTGACTTCGGCCTTCCAGGCTGCGCGGACGGCGTCCTGGACCGCGGTGGGCAGGGGCAGGTATTCGAGCTCATGGGCCAGCTTGGCGCCGTTGGTGAAGGCCCAGTCGAAGAACTTCATCACGTTGGCCGAGCGCTCGGCGTCCTTGGGGTCTTTCGGCAGGAGGATGAAGGTGGGGGAGACGATCGGCCAGCTCTTGGCGCCGGGCTGGTTGACGAGGTCGGCGGCGAAGCCGGGCTCCGCCCAGTTGGCGTTGACGGCCGCGGCCAGGAAGGTTTCTTCCGAGGGGGCGACGAAGTTGCCGTCGCGGTTGCGGATCTGGGTGGCGGTCAGCTTGTTCTGGATGGCGTAGGCGTTCTCGACATAGCCGATGGTGCCGCGGGTGTTGCGGACCGAGCCGGCCACGCCTTCGTTGCCGCGGGCGCCGGTGCCGGTGGGCCATTTGACCGAGGTGGCGATGCCGACCTGGGCCTTCCACTCAGGGGAAACCGCCGAGAGGTAGGACACCCAGACGAAGGTGGTGCCGGAGCCGTCGGCACGATAGACCGGGGCGATGGCGAGGTTTGGCAGGGAGAGGTCCTTGTTGAGCTCGACCAGCTTCGGGTCGTTCCATTTGGTGATCTTGCCCAGGTAGATTTCGGCGAGGATTTCACCGGTCAGCTTGAGCTGGTTGTCGGCGATGCCGGGCAGGTTCACGATGGCGACCAGCGAGCCCATCACGGTGGGGAATTGCAGCAGGTTGTGCTGCTTGAGGGCTTCCTCGGTCAGCGGGGCGTCGGTGGCGCCGAAATCGACGGTGCGGTTGCGCGCCTGGGTCTGGCCGGCGCCGGAGCCGAGCGACTGGTAGTTCAGCTGGATGCCGGTCGCCTTCTGCGCGGCTTCGCCCCATTTCTGATAGATCGGGTTGGGGAAGGTGGCGCCGGCGCCGGTGATCTGCTGGGCCGCGGCCGGGGCGGCGAGTAGCGCCAGGCTGGTGACGGCTGCTCCCAGAAGGGAGGTAAGGCGGGTCATGTTGGCTCCTGCGGTCGATGTTGTTGGCCGGAGTGTTCGACTCCGGCTCGGCGTGCCGAACCTACGCAGGGTGTGAGACGTGAAGATTTCAGATTTATGAAAGAAATATGACAGTCGACTGTCGGGCGCGATACGCATGGCTTGGCAAGTTGTTGGTATCAGATGGCGAAGGTGATGGGCTCGGCATTCGGGCGGCGCAGGCCGGCGGTGGCGGCTTGGCGCACCAGGTCGTCCAGGGTGTAGGCGGCAAGCACGCCCTGGGCGGAGAGTTCCATCTGGGCCCAGAGCGGGTCCACGACCTTGGTCTGTAGCGGGCCGTTCGGGCCTTCGTTGGTCTCGGTGTCCTCGCCGCTGGCCACGGTGACGATGTCCGTCAGGCGAATGTCGCGGCGCGGGCGGCCCAGGCGATAGCCGCCGCGGGGGCCGCGGACGCTTTCCAGCAGGCCAGCGCGCGAGAGGGTTTGCAGCAGGGGTTCCATGCCGCGGCGGGCCAGGCCGAGGCGTTCGGCGAGATCGGCGGCGCTGACGGTGGCGGTGCGGCCGCCGTGGAAGGCGACGTCGAGCAGGATGGTGATGGCGAGCATCGCCCGGTCCCTCCGGATGAGCATGGTGGTTCCCCTTGGTGGCGCGTTCCGGCGGGAGGAACGGCGGTCTTCTTGTCCCGGCCTGTGGCAGTGACGTCTGGCCGAGTTGCCTGACGGGACTAAACTACGGTTGGGCGGCGTGTAAAGCCATGATCCGCATGCTATAGCGGGGACATGACCCGAACCGCCCCGTCGCCCGCTACAGACTCCTCTGCGCCCTTTCGTGGGCGGATCTATGAAAGTGTGTTGGACACGATCGGTGCCACGCCGATGGTGCGCGTTCCGCGGCTGTCGGCAGCAGACGGGCTGGTGGCCGACCTGACGATGAAGTTGGAGTTCTTCAATCCGCTGGGCTCGGTCAAGGATCGGATCGGGTTGGCGATGATCGACGCGGCGGAGGCCGAGGGGCTGATCGAGCGGGGGCGGTCGGTGCTGGTGGAGCCGACTTCGGGCAATACCGGGATCGCGCTGGCGTTTGTGGCGGCGGCGCGGGGGTACCGGCTGATTGTCTGTATGCCGGAGGGGGCTTCGGTCGAGCGGCGCAAGATGTTGCGGCTGTTGGGGGCGGAGGTGGAGTCGACGCCGGCGCGGGCGGGGATGGCGGGAGCGATCGCGCGGGCGGAGGCGATCGTGGCGGCGACGGCGGGGGCCTGGATGCCGCGGCAGTTCGACAATCCGGCCAATCCCGCGGTCCACCAGGACACCACCGCCGAAGAGATCTGGGGCGATACGGCGGGGCGGGTCGACCTCGTGGTCGGGGGCGCCGGGACCGGGGGGACGCTGACCGGGATTGCGCGGCAGCTCAAGCCGCGCCGGGCCGGGTTGCGGGTGGTGGCCGTCGAGCCTTCGGAGAGCGCGGTGCTGTCCGGTGATGAGCCGGGGCCGCATGGGCTGCAGGGGATCGGGCCGGGGTTTCAGCCGGCGGTGCTGGACCTGGCGCTGATGGATGCGGTGATGCGGGTGTCCGAGCGCGAGGCGATTGCCACGGCGCGGCGCTGTGCGGCGCTGGAGGGGTTGCCGATCGGGATTTCGTCCGGCGCGGCGCTGTTTGCGGGATTGGAGCTGGCGCGGGATGCGGGGAATGCAGGGAAGTTGATCGTGGTGATCGCGCCGAGTTTTGCGGAGCGGTACCTGTCGACGGCGCTATTTGCGGGGTTGTAGGTTAGTTCCATCTTGGGAAAACTCAGCGAGCTGGCGCTGGAGGTCTGCAAGTTGGCGCGTTCGGGAAAGAAACCGAAGGCGTCGCTGCATTGCTCCGTGGACCGGCTTCGTAGTGGCGTCATGGTAGTTAGTTTTATCGTTGTTCGAGACAGGGCGTCCGATGTTTAGAAAACTAGGTGTGTTGGCCTCGGTTCTCGTTGGTGCGGTGATTTATTTGGCATTCCTAGCAGCCTGTCGGAGTGGAGTAACTGATCATTCGGTCTGCACGAGTATCGATTGAGTTGGTTGGTGATCTGTGGCGCGGCGTAGGATGGTCGAAGCCGTGCTTGAGATGATTTTTGCTGTCTCGATCGGGCGGTGTCGTGCGGCGC
>CAXNGD010000095.1:0-8502 GCA_964201575.1 Acetobacterales bacterium
TCCGCCATGCCGTGAGCAAGCTCGCTGGCGCGGTCACCGAGGCGCTGGTGGCCAATGGCCTGGACCGCAGCGATGTCGACTGGCTGGTGCCGCACCAAGCCAATCTGCGCATCATCGATGCCATCGGCAAGCGCCTGAACCTGCCGCCCGAGCGGGTGGTGATAACGGTGGACCAGCACGCCAACACGTCGGCCGCCTCGATCCCGCTGGCGCTGGCCCAGGCCTATGGCGATGGCCGGATCAAGCGCGGCGACCTGGTGCTGATGGAAGCGCTCGGCGGCGGCTTGACCTGGGGCAGCGCGCTGGTGCGGCTGTAGCTTCCGACCATCCGCGATCGTGCCGATCCAAGAGACTGATTACAGAGTATTCTTGACGTCGCGGCGCAGTCTGCGTAGCGTGCCGGAATGAACACTGTCACCCGCGCCCACCTGACCGAGACCATCTACACCCAGGTGGGTCTCTCCCGGAACGAGTCGGCCGACCTGCTCGAGGTTGTCCTGGCGCGCATGACCGCCGCGTTGGAGTCTGGAGAATCGGTCAAAATCAGTGGGTTCGGCACCTTTTCGGTGCGTCAGAAAGGCCGGCGTATCGGTCGCAATCCCAAGACTGGGGTCGAGGTGCCAATCCTGCCGCGCCGCGTCCTGGTGTTTCGTCCCAGCCAGGTGCTGCGCGCCCATGTGAACCACATGGCGCCGCCCATCGGTGGAGACGACGAATGAGCGGCCGTGCAGCCGCCGCCGCAGCCATCATTGCCCCGGCCGGCATCGATGACGGCGATGACACCGATGGCGTCCGCGGCAAGCCAAAGAAGGCCCCGAATGCCTTCCGCACCATCAGCGAAGTAGCCGACGAACTTCATATCCCGCAGCATGTTCTGCGCTTCTGGGAGACCAAGTTCCCCCAGGTGAAGCCGCTGAAGCGCGGTGGCGGCCGGCGCTATTACCGCCCGGACGACATCACCCTGCTGCGCCGCGTCTCAGACCTGCTCTACATCCAGGGCTACACCATCAAGGGGGTGCAGCGCCTGTTGCGCGAGGGCGGCGGCAAGCTGTCGGACGACATCCCGCCGGCACCGCCCGATGAGCGCGATACCGACGAGGCCGCCGCGCTGTCGGCCATGGCCGGCGATGCCGAACCGCAGTTGCCAATGCCCGGCCTGATGCCCGCCACCGCCGCAGCCACCCAGGCCAAGCGCCCGCCCGCCCGCGCCGGTCGCACCGAGCCGACGCCCGAGGTCAATGCCGAGGCGGTGCGCCTGCGCGCCATGCTGTCGCACACCCTGCGAGAGCTCGAAGCACTGCGGGCCTTGCTGCCCTGATCCGGCGATCGCGCCCTCCCCGCGCATTGCGGAGCGGCAGCGCGGCTGCTACACGGAGCGTTCCCAAGGTCGGAGCGTAGCGCAGCCTGGTAGCGCATCAGTCTGGGGGACTGAGGGTCGTGGGTTCGAATCCCGCCGCTCCGACCAATCTCCTCACACCAGGACCCGCATGATGGTCACACGCAGCGACCTGAAGGGCCGCATCCAGACCGTCCGCGGCCTGATCGACCCCGCCGAACTCGGCCCCACCCTGATGCACGAGCACCTGCTCTGCGACATCACGCCGCCCAAGCTCGCCGCCCTGAACCAGCCCTGGCCCGAGATCACCCTGGAGAACTACTACGAGATCGTCTATGGCCGCGTCCCGCACGCCGGCAAATACAAGCTGGTGGTCCCCGAGATCATCACCGACGAAGTCGCCAAGATGCGCGCCGCCGGCGGCAAATCCATCGTCGAACTCACCTGCGAGGGCCTCAAGCCCAACCCCGGCGGCCTGCGCGTCATCGCCGAAGCCACCGACACCCACATCGTCATGGGCTGCGGCTTCTATGTCGACGAATACCAGTCCGCCGCCACCTTCGGCCGCGGCGTCGATGCCTTCGCCGCCGAGATGATCGAGCAGATCACCACCGGCGCCTGGGGCACCGACGTCCGCTCCGGCATCATCGGCGAGGTCGGCTGCCAATCGCCCTGGACCGACCACGAAAAACAGGTGATGCAGGCCGCCATTATCGCCCAGCAACACACCGGCGCGGCGATCAACGTCCACCCAGGCCGCCACCCCGACCAGCCCCAGGAAGTCGCCGATTTCCTCCGCACCCGCGGCGTCGACCTCGGCCGCGTCGTCATCTCCCACATCGACCGCACGATCTTCGACCACGACCGCCTACTCCGCCTGGCTGACACCGGCGTGATCGTCGAATTCGACCTGTTCGGCCAGGAGACCACCTATTACGGCATTTCCAACGTCGACATGCCCAATGACGGCATGCGCCTCAAGCTGATCCGCCTGTTGATCGACCACGGCCACCTGGACCGCATCGCGATCAGCCACGACATCTGCTACTGCACCCGCCTCACCAAACTCGGCGGCCACGGCTACAGCCACATCTACAAGAACATCCTCCCTCTGATGCGCGAACGCGGTTTTTCGGAGGCCGAGATCGACCAGATCATGGTCAAAACGCCGGCGCGGGTTTTGACCTTCGCCTGAAGGAAGAATCTTCTTTTTGTGAACAAAAAGAAGCAAAAAAACTTCGTTCATTAAACACTTTCGTCATCCTGAGCGGAGCGAAGGACCCACGCTGTCCACCCGGCGTCGATCCATTCTCTCTAACCCAAACGAATAAAGTTTTTTTGCTTCTTTTTGTTCACAAAAAGAAGTCTTCCTACCCCCTTGCCTGATCCCCCCATGCCGGATACGCCCAATCCACCAACAAGACGGGAAACCACCATGGGCCTGAAACTCTACGGCGTGCTGCGCTCGCGCATCACCCGCCCGGTCTGGCTGGCCAAGGAACTCGGCCTGTCCTACGAGCTGATCCCGGTGATCCAGGTCTACCGCCTGCCTGACCCGAATGCCCCCGGCGCCCCGCTGCACACATCCAGCCCCGCCTTCCTCAAGATCAACCCGGCCGGCCAGGTCCCCACCATGGACGATGACGGCTTCGTCCTGCACGAAAGCCTCGCCATCTCCCTCTACCTCGCCCGCAAGCATGGCGGCCCGATCGCGCCGAAGGACATGCAGGAAGAGGCCAGGATGGTGCAATGGTCGCTCTGGGCCGCCACCTCGGCCGAGCCCAAGACCATCCAGATCCTCTACAACAGCGGCCCCACCGGCGACGCCGCCCTGCGCCAGGAAGCCATCGACGGGCTGCACCGCCACTTCGCCGCGCTGGACACCTCGCTGGCCGCCGGCGGCGGCTATCTCGTCGGCGGCCGCTTCACCGTGGCCGACATCAACGTCGCCGAGATCATCCGCTACGCCCAACCCGCCGCGGCGCTGATCGATGCCTATCCCAATGTCAAATCATGGCTCGCCACCTGCCAGTCGCGCCCGGCCTTCAAGCAGACGATGGTGGAGCGGGATCTTGAGCCAGCATAGATAGGGAAGTAGTTCTTTTTTGAAAAAAAGAACCAAAAAACTTTTATCCGCTTGGGGCGGTGCCAGTCAGGAAGGCACCGGCGAAGGTCGAAAAGTTTGTTTGCTTCTTTTTGTTCACAAAAAGAAGGCCTTACTTACCCCAACGCCAACGCCCTGCGCGGCGCCAACAGGAATGGCGGCAGATAGGCGGGGATATTGCTGAACGGCAGAACCTCCGGCTTCAGCGTGATCCCCAGCACCTCGGCCATGAACCCCCGCCGCCGCTCGACCCTATGCCACGCCTCGGGATACCGCGCCGCGAATTCCCCCCGCAGCGCCTCATCGGCCAGCGCGATCCCATCCTCGATATTGGTGGTGAACCAGGGCGAATGCGTCGCCGGGATCACATCCACCTGGATCGCCATGCCCGAGCGCAATGCAATCCCGCTGCCGGCAAACACCGGCGAATGCAGCCACTCATCCAGATGCAGCAGATGCCCGGGATTGAGCCCCACGCCAAAGAACGGATCGCCCAGATGCCGGTCGATGATCGCGTGCAACTCGCCCCCCGTCACCCCGATCCCGACCGCGCCATACCATTCCGCCACCGCCGCGAAATACGGCGCGGCCAGCTTCGCCACATAGTCCCGAATGCCCTCGGGCAGCTCGCCAGCCTCGCGCACCAGGAACCCCGCCCGCGCCGACAACCCGCCCTGCAACCCGCAGGCCATGGTGAAGGGATCGCCATGCCCCAGTATCCGCATCGACGGACTCGGCAACCCGCGTGACGCCCGCTCCCCGGCCAAGAGCATCAGATGCGCCGAGAACGGAATCCCCGGCACCGCCATCAGCCGCGCCGCCGCCATCTCGGTCATGCCGGGTTTCAGCCCGAACATCACATTGCGCAGCCCCTGGCTGGCAAAGCTGGCGGCGAACTCGAAGCTCGCCAGCTGGTCCACATCATTGATCACCCGCAGCCCATCGGCCGGGTTGATGAACAGGTCGGTCGCATTGACCACCCGCCCGGTCCCGCCCGCCACCTCGCGCACCGCCCGCGCAATGAACTCCGGCAGGTCGAGCCAGCTCGCATCCGCCCCGGGATCACCCGCCCCGAAGGACTTCCAGCCAACGGCCCCCACCGTCATCCCGCCCTTGATCCCCGCCTCCGCCAACAGCCGCACCAGCGGCTTCTGCCGGTCGCGCGGCTGGCCTGGCAGCGAGAAGCTCTGGCACAGCACCCGCTCGAAACTGCCCTGCGCCAGCTCGGCATAGCTCCAGCCCTCGTTGCCCACGAAAAGATGCGGCGCAATCCGCGGCCAGGCCCCGGTCGGCGCCACCAGCAACGCCTCCTCGAACCGCGGATCATATCCGGTCAGGTAAGCGATGTTGGCGCTATGCTCGCGGTCGCCATAAACCACCAGCGCATCCATCCCCTCAGCCTTCGCCCGCGCTACCGCCGCCTGCATCCGCGCGGCATAGGTGGCGCCGGAAATCACCGGCTGCACCGTGGGCTCGCCGAAGATCGGCAGGTCGGTTTCGATCAGACGCACGCTTGGCATATCGGAAACTCCAAAAGACAGGCGAAGTCCCAGCCCCGGCCTTACGCGCGGCACCCCACCGTCCGCCGCGCCGCCAGCCCAACCACCGCCGCCAGAGCGGCCAGCCCGGCAAACGCGATCGGCAGCGAGCTTGCCTCCGCCACCCATCCCACCGCCACCGGCCCGGCCAGCAACCCGGCATAGCCCGGTGTCGCCACCGCCGCAATCGCCGCCCCGGCGGACATGTTCGGCGTCCGTCCCGCCGCGCTGAACAGGATCGGCACCATGTTCGCCACCCCCAGCCCGATCAGCCCGCACCCGATCAGGAATACCACTAACCCCTGCGACGAAGCCGCCAGCGCAAACCCCGCCGTCGCCAACGCGCTGCCCGCCACCAGTACCGGCACCGGCGCGAACCGCCGCACAATGGCATCGCCGGCCAACCGCCCCACCGCCATCGTCACCGACATGGCGGCAAACCCCAGCCCGGCCCGCGCCACCTCCTGGCCCAGCACAAAGCGAATGAACACGCCGGACCAGTCCAGGATCGTGCCCTCCAACAGGAAGGCGATGCAGCACAGCGCCCCCAACCCGGCCAGCCGCCCGCGCGGCAGCACCAGCCTTGGCGCCTCGGCATCCGCGGCCCGCGGCAGCATGCTGCCCGCCCGCGAGACCAGCGCCGCCGCGCAAATCGCCCCAAGCGCGCCGGCGCACAAGACCGGCGCCAGGCCCAGCCACAGCAGCCCGGTCATTGCCAGGCTGCCTAGCAACCCGCCCACCGAATACGCCCCATGGAATCCGCTCATCAGCGTCCGCCCGGTCGCCGTCTCCACCGCCGCCGCCTGGGCGTTCATGGCGATATCCACCGCCCCGGTGCATGCCCCCAACAGCACCAGCGCCACCCCCAGCAAAACCGGGCTCGGCGCCAGCGCCAATGCCGGCAACAGCGCGCAGAACCCCAGCCCCGCCCCCAGCATCACCGCCCGCGGCCCGCGCCATTGCACCAGCGGCCCCGCTGCCGGCAGCGCCAGCAGCCCGCCAATCCCCAGCCCCAGCAACAGCGTGCCGAGCTGCGCATCATCCAGCCCCAGCCGCGCCTTGGCATCGGGCACCAGCGGCGCCCACACCGCGATCCCCACCCCGATCATCAGGAACGCCACCCTGGTGGTCCAGGCGACCGCCGGCCGCGCCGCGGGATCGGACGAAAAAAGCCCGCCTTGCGGCGGGCCTTTCCCAATAACGCCAGACGACAAGGATCAGGCCATCGCCTTCTTCAGGTTCTCGTCGATCCTGTCGAGGAAGTTCTGGGTGTTCAGGAATGGCGCGTTCTTGCCGATCAGCACCGAGAGGTCCTTGGTCATGAAGCCGGATTCCACCGTCTCCACGCAAACGCGCTCCAGCGTCTCGGCAAACGCCGTCACATCCGGCGTCCCGTCGAACCGGCCGCGATAGATCAGCCCGCGGGTCCAGGCGAAGATCGAGGCGATCGGGTTGGTGCTGGTCTCGCGGCCTTTCTGGTGCTCGCGATAATGGCGGGTCACTGTGCCGTGCGCCGCCTCGCTCTCCACCGTGTTGCCGTCCGGGCTCAGCAGCACCGAGGTCATCAGGCCGAGCGAGCCGAAGCCCTGGGCCACGATGTCGCTCTGGACGTCGCCGTCATAGTTCTTGCAGGCCCAGACATAGCCGCCTTCCCACTTGATCGCACAGGCCACCATGTCGTCGATCAGCCGGTGCTCGTAGGTCAGGCCGGCCGCCTTGAACTGGGCGGCGAACTCGCGGTCAAAGATGTCCTGGAAGATGTCCTTGAAGCTGCCGTCATAGGCCTTGAGGATGGTGTTCTTGGTCGACAGGTACACCGGATACTTGCGCGCCAGGCCATAGTTGAAGCTGGCGCGGGCGAAGCCGGTGATCGAGGCGTTGGTGTTGTGCATGCCCATGGCCACGCCGGGGCCCTTGAAGTCATGCACGTCCATCACCTGCGGCACGCCGCCCTCCGGCGTGTAGGTCAGGGTGACCTTGCCGGGGCCGGGGATCTTGGTCTCGGTGGCGCGATAGACGTCGCCATAGGCATGGCGCCCGATCACGATCGGCTTGGTCCAATGCGGCACCAAACGCGGCACGTTCTTGCAGATGATCGGCTCGCGGAAGATCGTGCCGTCCAGGATGTTGCGGATCGTGCCGTTCGGCGAGCGCCACATCTTCTTCAGCTTGAACTCCACCACCCGGTCCTCGTCCGGAGTGATGGTGGCGCATTTCACGCCGACGCCGTACTGCTTGATGGCGTTGGCGGCATCGACGGTGACCTGGTCATCGGTCTGGTCGCGGTATTCGATACCGAGATCGTAATATTTCAGGTCGATGTCGAGATAGGGCAGGATCAGCTTGTCCTTGATGAAGCCCCAGATGATCCGGGTCATCTCATCCCCGTCGAGCTCAACGACCGGGGTCTTCACCTTGATCTTCGCCATGCCATCCTCATTTTGTGCAACTCAAGCCGCCCGTTGCAGCCCGCGCCCGAACCGGGCACTCAATGCCACCTGCGCCGCCGCGCGGCAAGTCCGCGGGCGCGCTGTTGTATTGTGATTCGCAACGGGCACCGGCCCGCGGGGCAAGGAGCCGAGCGTGCCGAATGGGTTGATCCCCGAGTTGCTGACGCTGGTGTTGCTGTTGCTGGTCATCATCTGGCTGGGCGTGCGGCTGGTCGGCGCGCAGCGGGCGCTGGCGGGCCGGGACGCGGCGCTGGCGGCCGAGACCGCGGCCCGGCAGCGGGCCATCGGACGGGGGCATGGCTCGATGCGGCATTGGAGGCCGGCGGCGAGGGGGTGCTGATCGCCGATGCCGGGCTGCGCGTGGTGCATTGGAACCGGCGCTTCGCGGTGCTGAACGGGCTTGCGGAGGACATGCCGCGCGAGGGGGCGACGCTGGCGTCACTGCTGCGGCTGTCGGCCGAGGCGGGCGAGTTCGGGCTGATCGATGTGGACCAGGAGGTGGCGCAGCAGATGGCGCTGGTCGCGCAGGGGCCGGGCGCCTTTCCGCGGCTGCGCCACCGGCCGGATGGCGGGATTGTTGAGTTCAACCTGGAGCTTGTTCCCGGCGGCGGGCTGTTGCTGCGCTGCACCGACGTTACCAGTCGGCACCGGCCCGCACCTGTGCCAGTGGTCTCTGTACCGGTGCCAGTGAAGCTGGTGGTGCCCGCGCCGCGCGGGCGGCGGTGCCTAGTGTTGCTGGTGGAGGATATGCCGGTCAACCAGGTGGTGACGGCCACGCAGCTGCGGCGCGAGGGGCATCGGGTGGATGTGGCGGAGTCCGGGGCCGAGGCGGTGCGGCTGGCGGCGGCGACGCCGTATGACGTGGTGCTGATGGATCTGATGATGCCGGGGATGAGCGGGTACGAGGCGGCGGGGCGGGTGCGGGCGCTGCCGGGGTTGGCGGGACGGGTGCCGATCTTTGCGCTGACCGCCAATACCGGGGAGGAGGATCGGGCACGCTGCCTGGCGGCGGGGATGCAGGGGATGATGAGCAAGCCGGTGCCGGCGGCGATGCTGCGCGAGGCGTTGCAGTTC
>CAXNGD010000096.1:0-8491 GCA_964201575.1 Acetobacterales bacterium
GGCAACTACCTCAACTGGTTCCACCTCGCCACACTCAACCCAAACCCCAACAGCCGAGCCTGTCTCAGCGCAGCTCTCGGGCATAATCAGGCCGGAATAGCCCATGCATAGAGAGTGAGAACAGAGCCAAAAACTTCCATCCATTTGAGCTCGGCCTCTCCGTCTGGCAAACGGATGAAAGTCTTTTTGCTTCTTTTTCTACAGAAAAAGAAGTCTTCCTTCCTAGTTTTCTGGATTGCGCAGCGCCGCGCCGCCATCGGCCTCGCGCCCGCCGCCCGCCAGAAAGTGGCGCAAGGCCGCAGGATACAACAGATGCTCCTGCGCCAGCACCCGCGCCGCCAGCACCTCCTCGGTGTCCCCCGCGCGCACCGGCACGGCGGCCTGTGCCAGGATCGGGCCCTCGTCCATCCCTTCGGTCACCAGATGCACGGTGCAGCCATGCAGCTTCACCCCCGCCGCCAGCGCGCGGGCATGGGTGTCCACGCCGGGGAAGGCCGGCAGCAGGCTGGGATGGATGTTCAGCATCCGCCCGGCCCAGCGCTGGACAAAGACCGGGCTGAACAGCCGCATATAGCCCGCGAGGCAGACGATCTCGACCCCCGCCGCCTCCAACGCCGTGGTCAGCGCTGCCTCATGCGCCGCCCGGTCGCGGCCGAACGGACGGCTCGGCACCGCGTGTGCGGCAATGCCGGCCTCGCGCGCCCGCGCCAGCCCGCCGGCCTCGTCGCGGTTGGACAGCACCAGCACGATCTCGGCGGGGAAATCATTGGCCCGCGCGGCCTGGATCAGCGAGAGCATGTTCGATCCGCGTCCGCTGATCAGGACGCCCACCCGCCTGCGCATCGCCGCCTCAGCCGGGCCAGCCGGCCGGCAGATCGATGCGGATCGCCGCCTCGTCGGCGGCATCGCCGGCCTCGATGCGCCCGATCGCGAACACCGTCTCGCCCGCCGCCTCCAGCACCGCGCGCGCCGCTGCGGGATCGGCGGTGACCACCGCCATGCCGATGCCGCAGTTGAACACGCGCAGCATCTCCTGCGCCTGCACCTCGCCCGCGCGCGCCAGCCAGCGAAACACCGGCGGCAGTGTCCAGGCGCCGGCGTCGATCACCGCCTGCATCCCCGCCGGCAACACCCGCGGCAGGTTGCCCGGCAGCCCGCCGCCGGTGATGTGCGCCGCCGCCTTCAAAAGCCCGGCCCGGTGCAACGCCAATAGCGACTTCACGTAGATCCGCGTCGGCCGCAACAACTCGCTGCCCAGCGTGCCGGCGGCAAACGGCGCCGGCGCGGCCCAGCCGGCATTGCCCGCCTCGACGATGCGCCGCACCAGCGAGAACCCGTTGGAATGCACGCCGCTGCTGGCCAGGCCTAGGATCGTGTCGCCCGGCGCCACATCCTTCGGCAACAGGTCGCCGCGCTCCGCCGCCCCCACCGCGAACCCGGCCAGATCGTAGTCGCCCTTGGCATACATCCCCGGCATCTCCGCCGTCTCGCCGCCCACCAGGGCGCAGCCAGCCTGCCGGCAGCCCTCGGCAATCCCCGCCACCACGCGCGCGGCGGCATCGACGTCCAGCTTCCCGGTGGCGAAATAATCGAGGAAGAACAGTGGCTCAGCCCCCTGGACCACCAGGTCGTTGACGCACATCGCCACCAGGTCGATGCCGACATGGTCGTGGATGCCGGTGTCGATGGCGATCTTCAGCTTGGTCCCCACGCCATCGGTCGACGAGACCAGCACCGGGTCCACGAACCCCGCCGCCTTCAGGTCGAACAGCGCCCCGAAGCCGCCCAGCCCGCCCATCACCCCGGCCCGATTGGTCGAACGCGCCAGTGGCTTGATCCGTTCCACCAGGGCATCGCCCGCGTCGATGTCAACGCCGGCCGCGCGATAGGTCATGCTGGTCATGCGGCTCTCCGATCGGGATCGGGCGGAAACAACCATGCGCGGCCACACGGTGCAACCGATCCTCGCGCATCGGACGCAAGCGGGCGCGAAAACGCCGAGACAGTGGCCACCGCACCGTCCGACGCGCTATAGGAATGCCATGCCAGACGGCGCCAAATCCCTGCCCGCAGCCGGCTCGGCCACGTTCACAGTGGCCAATTTCGTCACGTTCCTGCGCCTGTGCGCCGTCCCGGTGGCAGTCTGGCTGGTGCTGCGCAACCAGTTCTTCGCCGCCTTCTGGCTGTTCGCCGCCGCCGGCGTGTCCGATGCGATCGATGGCTGGCTCGCCCGCCGCAACGGGCCCACCCGGCTGGGCGCCATCCTCGATCCGATTGCCGACAAGTCGCTGCTGGTCAGCATGTTCGTCACCCTTGCCGTGGTCCAGGTGCTGCCGGACTGGCTCGCCATCCTGGTGGTGTTCCGCGACGTCGTCATCGTCGGCGGGGTGCTCGCGCTGTCGGTGCTGGGACAGGCGGTGGTGATCCGCCCGCTGCCGATCTCCAAGCTGAACACGGTGATCCAGATCGTCATGGTCGCCGTGACCCTGCTGACCGAGGGGCTGCAACTTCACTGGCCGATGCTGGATGCCATACTGCTGTGGACGGTGGCGGCCAGCACCCTGGCATCGCTGGGGGCCTATCTCTGGACCACCGGGCGTGCCGGAAGATGAACGCCCCACTGCCCGGGCCGCCGAGCCGTGCCGCACCTTTGGCGACCCGCAACCAGCGCCTGGCCCTGCTGGCCGGGCTGCTGGTCGCGCTGTGGCTGGCGCTCGAGCTGTTCTCCTCGATCCTGCTGCCCTTCGTCGTGGCCGCGGGGCTCGCCTACTTCCTGGACCCGCTCACCTCGCAAATGCAGCGCGCCGGCCTGCCGCGCACCCTGGGCGCGCTAGTGATGCTGACCGCCACGCTGCTGCTGGTGCTGTTGTTCATCCTGCTGCTGTATCCGCTGCTGCTGGCCCAGCTCGGCGTGCTGATCAGCCGGCTGCCCACCTACGTGAACCTCGCCCGCTCCGCCGCGGATGGGCTGCTGGTGCATTTCCAGGAACAGCTCGGCCCTGAACTCGTCGACGAACGCCTGCGCCAGCTGGTGGCGGGTCAGGCCGGCGCGGTCCTCGCCTTCCTGGTCACCGCCGCGAGCCGCCTGATCGGCGGCGGCTTCGCGCTGTTCAACGTGCTGACCCTGCTGGTCGTCACCCCGGTCGTCGCCTTCTACTTCCTGCGCGACTGGCCCGGCATGATCATGCGCGCCGACTCCTGGCTGCCGCATCGCTATGCCGAAGTGCTGCGGGCCCAGGCGGGCGAGATCGACCGCATCCTCTCGGCCTGGCTGCGTGGCCAGGCGATGTGCTGCCTGGCGCTGGTCATCTATTACGCCGTTGCGCTGTCCGCCGTCGGGCTCGATCTCGGCCTGATCGTCGGCATGGCCTCCGGGCTGCTGTCGTTCATCCCCTATGTCGGCAGCATCACCGGGCTCGTCGTGGCGGTTGGCCTCGCGCTGGCGCAATTCCCGAGCTGGACCGGCGTCTACCTGGTCATCGCCGTCTTCGTCGTCGGCAACATCCTCGAAGGCTACGTCATCTACCCCCGCTTCCTCGGCGATCGCGTCGAGCTGCATGCCGTCTGGGTGATCTTCGCCCTGTTCGCCGGCGCCGCCGCCTTCGGCTTCCTCGGCGTGCTGCTCGCCGTCCCGGTCGCCGCCACCCTCGGCGTGCTCTGCCGCTTCTGGCTCCGGCGCTACCTGCAAAGCTCGCTCTACCTGGACCCGCCGACACCGGACCCGGCCGCCCCGGCTGACCGGGACAACCTCCCGTCGTGAGCGCCGCCCGCAGCCAGCTGCCATTGCCCTTCACCCCGATCCGCCGCGCCTCCGCGGCCCCGGTCATCGAGGCCGGCTCGAACGCCGAGGCCCGCGCCTGGCTGGCGCGCACCGCCGCCTGGCCACAGCGCCGCCTCGCCATCTGGGGTCCGCCCAGCGCCGGCAAGTCCCGCCTGCTCGTTCAGTGGGCCGCAAGCGAGGACGCCCATTGCATCAGCGGCCCCACCCTGCGCTTCGCCCCGCCATCGCAGGCCCTGGCGATCGACGACGCCCACCAGGCCCCCCAGCCCGCCCTGCTGCACATGCTGAACGCCGCACTGGAGGCCGGCCATCCCGTGCTCCTCGCCGCCCCGCTCCCCCCGTCGCGCTGGCCGGTCGACCTGCCAGACCTCGCCAGCCGCCTGCGCGCCATCACCGCCGTCGCGATCCAGGCGCCCGAGGACACGCTGCTGCACGCCCTGCTGGCCCGCCTGCTCGCCGAGCGCCAGCTCCGCCCCGCCGCCGCCACCCTGGCCTGGCTCCTGGCCCGCCTGCCCAGGACCCATGCCGCCATCGCCGAAGCGGTCGACCGGCTCGACCAGGCCGCCCTGACCCAGGCCGCCGCGATCTCCCCCGCCCTGGCCCGCCAGGCGCTGCCCGACCTCTTGGCAGACTTGCCCGAACCCTGCGAACCGCCCAGCCCATATGACGATTTTGCGTCATCCTCGCTCCCGCCCGCCGGTCTCCTATAGAATGGTCGCCAAGCCGCGCCCCACGTCCTCAGCGTCCCCTGCGCCCCTCCATTCCGAGAGCCCCGCGATGAACTCCACTGACATGGCCGCCGCGCCAAACGTGCCGGACGTCGCGACGCTGCCGATCACCAGCCACCCGGGCCGGTTCATCAACCGCGAACTCTCCTGGCTGGACTTCAACCACCGCGTGCTCGAGGAGGCGGAGAACCCCCGCCACCCCTTGCTCGAACGCCTGCGCTTCGTCTCCATCTCCGCCGGCAATCTCGACGAGTTCTATTCCGTCCGCGTCGCCGGCCTGATCGGCCAGGCCAAGGCCGGCGTCACCACCCCCTCGCCCGACGGCCGCACCCCCGCCCAACAGCTCATCGAGGTCGAGGCCCGCGCCGAACGCCTGATGGCCGAACAGCTCCAGGTCTGGGAACAGCTCCGCGGCCTGCTGGCCCGGTCCGGCCTCGGCCTCTGCGACCCCGCCACCCTCAGCGACGGCGAGTGCATGTGGCTCGATTCTTGGTTCATGGAGCGGGTCTTCCCGGTCCTCACCCCGCTCGCCATCGACCCCGCCCACCCCTTCCCCTTCATCCCCAACATGGGGCTGGTGATGGTGCTGCGCCTGGTGCGCGACGAGGACGGCATCTACATGCGCGCCCTGGTCCCGCTGCCCTCGCTGGTCGAACGCTTCATCCGCCTGCCGCAAGACCCCGCCGCCGGCGCCAATGCCGCCGCCCCGATCCGCTTCATCA
This sequence comes from Acetobacterales bacterium, assembly GCA_964201575.1. Classification (GTDB taxonomy): domain Bacteria; phylum Pseudomonadota; class Alphaproteobacteria; order Acetobacterales; family Acetobacteraceae; genus CAMDGX01. Next base: position 5,232 of record CAXNGD010000096.1, read on the forward strand.
TGCTGGAACAGCTGGTCAGCCTGTTCCTGGACCGCATCTTCCCCGGCTTCCACGTCACCGGCGAGGGCGTCTTCCGCCTCATCCGCGACACCGATGTCGAATTCGAGGAAGAAGCCGAAGACCTCGTCCGTTCCTACGAAACCGCCCTCAAGCGCCGCCGCCGCGGGGTGGCGATCCACCTCTCGGTCAACGCCGCCATGCCAACCGACCTGCGCGACCTCGTCATCGACGAACTCGATGCCACCGCCCAGGAAATCCACGTCCATGACGGCATCCTAGGCCTGGCCGACGTCAGCCAGCTGATCGCCGACGACCGCCCCGACCTCCTCTTCCCGCCCTACGCCCCGCGCTTCCCCGAACGCATCCGCGACTTCGCCGGCGACTGCTTCGCCGCCATCCGCGCCAAGGACATCATCGTCCACCACCCGTTCGAAAGCTTCGACGTCGTCGTCCAGTTCCTCCGCCAGGCCGCCGACGACCCGGCCGTCGTCGCCGTCAAGCAAACCCTCTACCGCACCAGCCGCGACAGCCCGATCGTCAAGGCGCTGATCGAAGCCGCCGAGGCCGGCAAATCCGTCACCGCCATGGTCGAGCTGCGCGCCCGCTTCGACGAGGAGGCCAATATCCGCCTCGCCCGCACCCTGGAAGCCGCCGGCGTCCAGGTGGTCTACGGCTTCACCGAGCTCAAAACCCACGCGAAACTCTCGCTGGTCGTCCGCCGCGAAGGCCACACGATGCGCAGCTACGCCCATTTCGGCACCGGCAACTACCACCCGTTCACCGCGCGCATCTACACCGACCTGTCCTTCTTCACCTGCGACGCCGACCTCACCCGCGACGCCGCCCGCCTGTTCAACTACATGACCGGCTATGCCCGCCCCGAGCGGATGGACGCCCTGGCGTTCAGCCCGCTCACCACCCGCAACGTCATCTGTGAGCTGATCGACCGCGAGATCATGTTCGCCCGCGAGGGCCGGCCCGCCACCATCTGGCTCAAGATGAACTCGCTGGTCGATGACCGCCTGATCGACAAGCTCTACGAGGCGTCGGCCGCCGGGGTGAAAATCGCCGCCGTGGTGCGCGGCATCTGCTGCCTACGCCCCGGCGTGCCCGGGTTGTCGGAGAACATCAAGGTCCGCTCCATCGTCGGCCGCTTTCTCGAACACAGCCGCATCTGCGCCTTCGGCAACGGCCACGCCTTGCCCAGCCGCCACGCCCGCGTCTACATCAGCTCGGCTGACTGGATGGCGCGCAACATGGACTGGCGGGTGGAGAGTTTCGTGCCGATCCTGAACCCCACCGTGCACGCCCAGGTGCTGGACCAGATCATGGCGATCAACCTGCGCGACACCATGCAATCCTGGGAACTCGACCCCCACGCCGTCTGGCGCCGCGTCGCCCCGGGAACCGGAAAGAAACGAATTTCCGCGCATGACTACTTCATGACCAACCCCTCGCTCTCCGGCCGCGGCTCCGCGCTGCACGGTCCGGCCACCGTCCCGGCCCCCGCCGTATCCCGCCGCCCTGACCGCCTGCTCCAGGACTGAGCATGGCGCCGCCCGCCCTGCCCGACGCGGTCACCCGCCCGCCTGACGTCCGCCGCCGCGCCGTGGTCGATCTCGGCTCGAACTCCGTCCGCCTCGTCGTCTTCGAGGGCGACGGCCGCAGCCCGATGGCCATCTTCAACGAAAAGGCGGTGCTGCGCCTCGGCCGCGGCCTGCAATCCACCGGCCGGCTGAACGACGAAGGCACCGCCCAGGCGCTGACCGTCATGAACCGCTACTTCGCCATCGCGCGCGCCATGCAGGCCGACCCCTTCGAGGTGCTCGCCACCGCCGCGGTGCGCGATGCCGTCAACGGCCCGTACTTCATCGCCCTGCTGCAGCGCCGCCTGCCCGGCATCCGCATCACCGTGCTGTCCGGCGAACAGGAGGCCGAGCTCTCCGCCGCCGGCCTGCTCTGCGGCATCCCCAACGCCCACGGCCTGCTCGCCGATATCGGCGGCGGCTCGCTCGAACTGGTCCGCCTCGACCGCGGCCGCCGCAGCACCGCGCGCACCCTGAGCCTGGGCGTCATCCGCCTCGCCGAGCGCGCCGGCGGCGATCCCACCCGCGCGCGCGCCATCGCCGAAGCCGACCTCGCCGCCGAGACCTGGCTGCCCGAGATGGCCGGGCGCGACCTCTATGCCGTCGGCGGCGCCTGGCGCGCCCTGGCCCGCATCCACATCTCCCAGACCAGCTATCCGCTGACCCTGCTGCACCACTACACCATCAGCCGCGAGGAGGCGCGCGACCTCGCCGGCCTGGTCGCCAGCGCCAGCCGCCGCCAGCTCGAAAAACTCCCCGGCATCCCCCGCCGCCGCATCGACGACCTGCCGTTTGCCGCCGTCGTGCTGCGCCGCCTGCTCCGCGCCACCGGCGCCCGCCGCGTCGTCTTCAGCGCCAGTGGCCTGCGCGAGGGCTGGTACATACACCAGCTGCCGCCCGGCCTGCGCGACGCCGACCCGCTGCTGGCCGCCGGCCATGACTATGCCCGCCGCTTCGCCCGCGACATCACCCTGCCGCCGGCGCTGATCGGCTGGACCGCCCCGCTCTTCCCCGGCGAAGCCGGCGAGCCCGGCCGGCTGCGCGAAACCGCCTGCTGGATGAGCGATATCGGCAGCCGCGACCACCCGGAATACCGCGCCGAACAGGCCTTCCTGCGCATCCTGCGCCAGCCCGGCATCGGTCTCGATCACCCGGCCCGCGCCTTCCTCGCCCTTACCCTGGCGCTGCGCTACGAGGCCGAAGCGGACGCGCCGTTCCTGCGCCCCGCCCTGCTGCTGCTGACCCCCGAAGCCACCCGCCGCGCCACCATCCTCGGCGTCGCCCTGCGCCTGGCCTACACTCTCTCCGCCGGCACCGCCGAACTCCTCGCCGGCACCCGCCTGGTGCCCGGCCAGCACCTCACCCTGCAACTGGCCGAAGGCAGCGGCGTCTTCGCCGGCGAAAGCGTCACACGGCGGCTGGACCGACTCGCCGAAGTGATGGGTCTGGCGGCGGTGACGACGCTGACCGCCTAGGAAGGAAGAGTCTTCTTTTTGTGAACAAAAAGAAGCAAAAAAACTTCATCCATAATACCAACCGCCCCAACCTCGGACTCTCGGCTGTTTCCAACGGTGGCATTCTCTGATTCCCTCGTCTCTGGCTGCGATTCGCGGCGTTGAGGGCGGTCATGGGCACGGCGATCACGATCACCAATCTGGCGCACTCATCGTCTTC
>CAXNGD010000097.1:0-8415 GCA_964201575.1 Acetobacterales bacterium
GTCGCGCCGCCGCACGCAACGCAAGTGCGTCAAAATCAGATCGAAGGGGAAGCGGCATGGCGAACCTCCGGCGTTCGCCAGCAAGAGAATCAGATCACGCCCGCGTCGGGGAATCCCCCTGAGTCATATTCTCCGGGCCTTGGTATTAGTCGGGTGCGAAGGTCTCGGCTAGGCCGTCGGCCAGCTTGCGTGGGGTCACGCCGAGCTTTGTGCGCATCTCGTCGATGGCAAAACCCTTGTCTTCCAGCAGGCGGCGGATTTCGTCGGCACGGATGCGCGGCAGGAAGGGCAGGGCGGTGAGCGGGCTGAGCGCCATCAGCACCGTGGCCGGCACCGGCAGGATGCGGGGCGGTGCCAGCCCGGTGGCGCGGGCGATGGCGCGGATGAAGTCGGCGTAGCTGAGCGCTTCGGGCCCGGCGATCACCACCGCCTGTGGGGTGCCCCAAGGACGCGCGAGGGCCGCCATGAGGCAGGCGGTCACGTCTTCCTGGTGGATCGGCTGGACCAGACTGCGCCCGCCACCGGGCAGCGGCAGGATCGGCAGGCGCTGGGCCAGGGTGGCAAGGCGGCGGACGTTGTTCTCGCCCTGGGCGCCATAGATCATGGTGGGATGCAGGATCACGCCGTCGCCGCCCCAGGCGCGCAGGGCGGCTTCGCCGGCGATCACCCCGCTGGCGTGATCGTCCGGCCAGCGGGTGAAGCGCCGTGTGCTGCCCATCAGGACGACGCGGGAGGCGGCGGGGGCGGCGGCCAGGATCGCGGCGGCGTGGCGCGCATGCGCGGCATTCGCGATGTGGGTGGCGTCCGCCAAGGCCCTGGACAAGGCTGCGGGGTCGGCCAGATCGGCCTGGCGGGGCGTGAAGGGCAGGGCGGTGGCGGCGAACTTCCCCGGGTCGCGCACCACCCGGACCACATCGATGCCGCGCGCCATGAGCGCCCGGCACAGGGCCTGGCCGGAGCGGCCCGTTGCGGCGATGAGATGGACGCGCTTCATGGGGCTACTATAGGGAGCGCCGGGTGGGGCGGGCAATTATGTGGTATTATCATACCACAGTCACAACCCCTTGACGGAACAGCCTACAAACGGCATAAGCCGGCGCCTGTTCAAGGGGACACTCATGCTCAAGACCACCCTCTCGCTTAAGCCCGCGGAGGTCAAGAAGGACTGGCTGCTGATCGACGCGGAGGGCCTGGTGCTCGGCCGTCTCGCGGTCATCATCGCCAACCGTCTTCGCGGCAAGCACAAGCCCACCTTCACCCCGCATGTCGATTGCGGCGACAATGTCGTTGTGATCAACGCCGACAAGGTCAAGCTGACCGGCAACAAGGCGGCGCAGTCGGTGTTCTACTACCACACCGGCTATGCCGGCGGCATCAAGGGCCGCACCCAGGGCGAGCGCCTGGCCAGTGCGCACCCGGAGCGCGTGCTGGAGAAGGCGGTCGAGCGCATGATCACGCGCGGTCCGCTGCAGCGCAAGCAGATGAAGCATCTGCATGTCTATGCCGGTGCCACGCACCCGCATGATGGGCAACAGCCGAAGTCGCTGGACGTCGCCGCCCTGAATCCCAAAAACAAGAGGGGCTGAGCGCATGTCCGAAACCCAGTCTCGTACCCTCGCCGACCTGAAGGACCTTGCGGTCGCCCAGACCGTGGCCTTGTCGGACGCGCCGAAGCGTGAGCCGAAGCGCGATGCGCTTGGCCGCAGCTATGCCACCGGCCGGCGCAAGAACGCCATTGCCCGCGTGTGGATCAAGCCGGGCAAGGGCGAGATCATCGTCAACGGCAAGAAGGTGGGCCAGTATTTCGCTCGCCCCGTGCTGCGCATGCTGATCACCCAGCCCTTCCTGGTGGCTGACCGCTACAACCAGTTCGACGTGTTCTGCACGGTGAACGGCGGCGGCCTATCCGGCCAGGCGGGTGCGCTGCGCCATGGCATTACCCGCGCGCTGACCTATTACGAGCCGGAACTGCGCGGCATCCTGAAAATCGCCGGCTTCCTCACGCGCGACAGTCGTGCGGTGGAACGTAAGAAATACGGTCGCGCCAAGGCTCGGCGTAGCTTCCAGTTCAGCAAGCGTTGATCTGGCGGCGGCCTTAACCGGGCCGCAAGGCTTCGCTGCGATACGTATCAGGGTCGGGACCGTCGGGTTCCGGCCCTTTTCGTTTGCCCGTTCCTTCCTGCTTGTCAGCCAGTGAGAATCCCCATGAACGCCACCCGGCGCACCTATGCCTGCCTGATGGCCGGCACGTTTGTCGCAACCCTCCTCGGCGGCCCCGCCTCGGCCAGCACTGGGGAAACCCCGCCCACCCTGGATGGTGCCCGCACCGTCACTGCTGCCGAGGCGAAGGGCCTGCTCGACAAGGGCGGCGTGCTGGTCCTCGATGTCCGCCGCAAGGCCGCGTTTCTCGATGGCCGCCTGCCCAAGGCCAAGGGCATTGCCAAGAACGCCGAGACCAAGGCCTTTGACCCCGCTGTGTTCGGTGCCAACAAGGACGCCATGCTCGTGGTCTATGGGCACGGCAGCGACGGCTGGTCGGCGGTCGACGCGGTCAAGACGGCGGTTGCGGCCGGCTACCGCAATGTGTCCTGGCTGCGCGGTGGCTGGACCGAGTGGTCCGCTGCCGGGCTGCCGGTGGAACAGTAAGTTCTGACCATGCGCATCGTATCTGCTCGGCGGTTCCGCGTCCCGGCGCGCTTCACCAGCATCGCGGTGCGCATTCCCGCTGTCATGGCGCTGGTGGCGGCGCTGCTGCTCACCGTCTCGGCCACCGCGTATCTCTGGACCACCTACAGCCTGGTGTTTCTCGAGGACCTCGCGGAACGCGATCTGCGCAGCCGCGACGCCGTTACCCGGCTTTCCTCCGACACCGAGCAGTTCAACACCCGGTTGCTCGGCGTGATGGCGCGGGTCTATTCCAGCCCCGGTTAGGCCGATCGTGCCCGGACGCTGGTCGGCGCGATCGATAGCGGCTGGAAGCGGCTGGAGGAGGCAACGCCGGTCGGAACGCGTCCGCCGGGCTGGGCCGATGCGGAGGCGGCGATCACCCAACTCGGCCTCCTGGCGCCAAAGCTCGACACTGTGCTGCGCACCAGCAAGCCGATCGACGAGGTGTTCGATACCTGGCTTGAGGTCGCCGCCGCACTGCGCAAGGTCAACCAGCAAATCACCCAGGCGCTGGACACGCATATCCGCGACCGCGTGGCCGAGGAATTCGCCCTTGCCCGTTGGGCGGTGATCGCCATCGCGTCCTCACCGTGGCCTCGCTGCTCATCCTCGCCACTGTGGCATGGAGCCTGATCGCCGGCGTTTCACGGCCGATCGGGCGTATCACGGCGGTTATGGCGCGTCTGTCGGCCGGCGATACCGATGCCCAGCCGGAGGGCCGCGATCGGACCGACGAGATCGGCAGCATGGCGCGCGCTGTGGATGTGTTCCGCGAAAACATCATCCACGTCCGTGAGCTGACCGCCGCAGAACAGCGCGCCAATGCAAGCCGCGAGCAGCGCGCCCGCGCCATGGAGGGCCATACCAATGACTTCAGCAGCGCGGTCGCCGGAGTGATGAATGCGTTTTCCCGCTCGGCCGATGACATGCGCGCCGTCGCGGTCTCGGTGCAGGAATCGTCACGGGAGACGGTCGCGTTGATGGGTCAGGTCAGCTCCACATCGACGGAATCTGCCAGCAACCTATCCGCGGTCGCCGGTGCATCGGAGCAGATACTTGCCTCGATTGGCGAGATCCGCCGCCAGATCGGCGATGCCGCCGCCGTCTCCGCGGACGCGGTGCAGGCGAGCGAGCGCACCACCGCTCTGGTCGATGGACTCGCCGGCTCGGCGCGCCAGATCGGCGATGTTGTGCAACTGATCGAGCGGATTGCAGCCCAGACCAACCTTTTGGCGCTGAACGCCACCATCGAGGCTGCCCGCGCTGGCGATGCCGGCAAGGGCTTCGCGGTCGTTGCCACCGAAGTGAAGAACCTCGCCGGCCAGACTGGCCGGGCCACCACGGCGGTCAGCGAACGCATCCGCCAGATCCAGGACAATACTGGCACTGCGATCGAATCGGTCGCCGCGGTCGCAAAGGTCGTGGGCATGATGGACCAGATCTCGTCGACCATCGCCCGCGAGATCGACGAGCAGACGCAGGCAGTACAGGAGATTGTCCGCAACGTTCAACTGGCCAACGCCGGGACAAGCGAGTCGACCGTGGCAGTCAGCAACGTTGCCGCACGCAGCGCGACAGCGGCACAGGATGCCGGCGCCATGCGGGCCGCCGCCGACGATGTGGCGGCCAAGGCCAGCGAGATGCGCCGCGAAGTTGAAACCTTCCTGAACGCCATGGCGTCCAGCGGCGATCGTCGCGGCTAGCAGCGCGACCCTTGGCGCCGGGGTCGCGTGAATTCTCAGGTCAGGTACACGCCGCCATTTACATGCAGGGTCTGGCCGGTGATGTAGGCGCCCTCTGGCCCGGCCAGCAGGCGCACCATCGCGGCAATCTCCTCCGCTGTGCCGCGCCGTCCCAGCGGCGTGCCCTCCAGCGTCAGCGTGTTCGGCAGCACCCCCGCCGAGGCCCCGCGCACCGTGTCGATGGCGCCGGGTGCTACGCAGTTGGCGCGGATGTTCTGTGCCCCGAACTCCACGGCCAGCGAGCGCATCAGCCCCTCGAGCGCCGCCTTGCTGGCCGAGACGTGGGCGCGGTTCGGTGTGCCGACATGGTTGGACATGCCGGACATGGCGATGATGGCGCCGCCGCCGCGGGGGATCATGTGCGGGATCGCTGCCTGGGACAGGAAGAACGCGCCGTCGAGTGCAACCGACATGATCTCGCGCCACTCGGCCAGCGAGATGTCGAGATATGCGGTCTGCCGCCGCAGCCCGGCATTGCTGACCAGGATGTCGATCCCCCCCAATTCGCGCGCCACGCGCTCGGCCAGCGCGCGCGCCTGATCGCGGTCGGTGACGTCGGCCATTGCCGCGATCGCGGTGCCGCCGGCGGCGCGGATGGTAGCCACCACCTCGTCCACCGCCGCGGCATCGCTGCGGCCGTTCACTGCGACTGCGGCGCCGTCGCGGGCCAGGGTGAGGGCGATGGCGCGGCCGATGTTGCGGCCGGCGCCGGTGACCAGGGCGATTTTGCCGGATAGGTTCATGGTTGTCTCCTCAAGGAAGGGTCTTCTTTTTGTGAACAAAAAGAAGCAAAAAAACTTTATCCACTTGCAGCAGGCTCCCCTGTTTGACGCGAGGTACGGGTCCAATGAAAGAAGTTTTTTGCTTCTTTTTGTTCACAAAAAGAAGATTATTTCTACTTCGCCACTCTCGTCTGCGACCAACCGATATAGAGCCCGGACACCATAATGATCCCCGCCCCCACCCATGTCACCCAATCCGGCAAGGCTGCGAAGAACACGTAGCCGACCAGCACTGAGGCGAAGAGCTGGAAATATTGGAACGGCGAGACCAGGTTTGCCGGTGCCAGCATCAGCGCGCGGGCGACGAAGTAGTGCCCGGCCGCGCCTAGCACGCCGAGGCCGACGAACATGCCGAGGTCCAGCCATGTCGCCGGGGTGCGCCAGACGAAGGGCATCACCGCCAGCATAAAGATCGCCCCGATGATCGGGGCATAGACCGCCGAGACCTCTGGCGAGTCGATCCCGGCCACCTTGCGGGTCAGGATCTGGTAAATCCCGTAGCAGACCGAACTCGCCACCACGAACAGCGATGCCCAGTGGAACAGGTCGGTGCCGGGCCGGATGATCAGCAGCACGCCGGCAAAGCCGATCCCCAGCGCGACCAGCCGCGCCACATTGGTCCGCTCGCCCAGCATTGGCCAGGCGAGCAACGCGACCACCAGCGGCGCGGTCATGCTGATGGCGGCGGCATCGGCGATTGGGATGTACACGACGGCGAAGAAGAAGCAGAGGTTGGAGATATAGAGCATCAGCGCGCGGCCGAACTGGATCATCGGCCGCTTGGTGCGCAGGACGGCCAGCCCCTGTTGCGGCAGAAAGGCGAGCAGGATGAAGACGAAATGCCCGAAGGCGCGGGCCCAGGAGACCTGCAGGGTGGAGTACTCGGCCCCGAGCAACTTGGCGAAACCGTTCATCACCGGGAACACGATGCCGGAGAGGCAGATGAAGAATATGCCGAGCAGCAAGCGCTGGTCGAAAATTCGCGGACTCTTTGCTACCGCTACGCCGTCCGCTGCCACGCTGCCCGTTCCAATGCGATCCTATGGCTGCAGAATGCCGCAGATTGTGCAGGTGCGAACCCCCAAAAACGACATCGAGTCCCGGCGATCGGCATTTCTGCATACAAGGCAGGCGACGGCGCGGCCTTTGTTTTGCTTGCGTTTTGCGCGAGGCACGGCAAACCATGCCGATCGGAAGGAGAAACACACATGGCAGATTTCGCCAAGGTATCGGCGGCCACTGTTTTCATCGATGGCGAAGCCGGCACCACGGGGCTGGGCATCCGCACGCGGCTTGAGGCGTTCGAGGGGGTTGCGCTGCGCAGCCTGACCGGCGAGCGACGCAAGGATCCGGCGGCGCGCCAGGAGATGATGCGTGAGGTCGACCTGGTCGTGCTGTGCCTGCCAGACGACGCGGCGAAGGAAAGCACGAGGCTTGCCGACGAACTCGGTGCCGCTGCCCCCAAGTTGCTGGACGCCAGTACCGCGCATCGCGTCAACCCCGACTGGGCCTATGGGTTTCCCGAAATGGCACCCGGCCAGGCGGCGAAAATTGCGGCCGCGCGCAAGGTGGCCAATCCCGGCTGTTATCCGACCGGCTCGATCGCGCTGATCCGGCCGTTGATTGATGCCGGGGTCATGGCGGCGGACCACCCGATCGCCATCAACGCCGTCAGCGGCTATTCCGGCGGCGGCAAGTCGATGATCGCGGCGCATGACAGCAGTGGCGGCCCGAGCTTCGAGCTGTACGGCATGGGCTTCGAGCATAAGCATGTGCCGGAGACGCAGCACTATTCCGGCCTGTCGCGCCGCCCGATTTTCATCCCCTCGGTGGGCCATTTCCATCAGGGAATGCTGGTCAGCGTGCCGCTGCATCTGGATATGCTGGCGGGCAAGCCGACCGGTGCCGACCTCAACGCCATTCTGGCGGCCTATTTCAAGGGTAGCGGGCTGGTCAAGGTTGTTCCTACCCAGCCCGGCGACCGGCTGGAGGCGGAAGACCTCAACGACACCGACCTGCTGGAACTCCGCGTCTACGCCAATGACACGCACGGCCAGGCGCTGCTTGTCGCGCGGCTGGATAATCTGGGCAAGGGGGCGTCTGGGGCGGCGGTGCAGAACATCGCCCTGATGCTCGGCCTTGCCCATCCCGCCATGACGGCGCGCGAAATGGCGCATGCCTGACGCAGGCCCGCTCTATCCGTTCGAGGGCGCCACCCCACAGGTGGCGCCCGACGCCTTCATCGCCCCCACCGCAGCCGTGATCGGGCAGGTGACGATCGGGCCAAAGGCCGGGGTGTGGTTCCATTGCGTGCTGCGCGGCGACACCAACTTCATCCGCGTTGGCGCCCGCAGCAACATCCAGGACGGCACCATCGTCCACGTCAACGCCGGCACCTTGCCGACCATCATTGGCGAGGACGTCACCATTGGCCACGGCTGCATCATCCACGCGTGCACGCTGAAGGACCGGGCGTTTGTCGGCATGGGTGCCACGGTGCTGGACGGCGCGGTGATTGAGGAGGGCGGGATGCTGGCGGCGGGCGGCCTGCTCACGCCGGGCAAGCGCATCGGGCCGGGCGAGATCTGGTCCGGGTCGCCGGCCCGGCTGTGGCGCGTGCTCTCGGCGGAGGACCAGGAGAAGTACGGGCGTACCGCCAAACATTACGTCGAGCTTTCAGAACGCTATTTGCGTGATGCGGAATGAACAAATACTTTTGTATTTTGTTACTTGTGCCTCACGCTTAGTTGTGTTCCGCCGGCGCGGCGCAACCGTCAGGATGGTGCTCGCCACTCCTGAGGAACTTGCCCCTGATGCTGCGCCTTCTTCTCCCGGGCCTTGTCGTGCTCGCCGGCTGCGCTGCACCGGTGCCCGCGCCGCAACTCCAGATCGCTAGCGCAGCGACAAGCAGCGATCCTGCCCTGTTGGACGCGTTCTTCGGGCCCGGCGGCCACCGGGGGATTTCCCCGGTGATCCGCTGCTCCGTTCGCCGCCAGGGCGCGCAGTAGAAGGATAGGCCGTCTTTTTCTGAAGAAAAAGAAGCAAAAAGACTTCATCCATTGAGCCGAGCCCAATCGGATAAAAGTTTTTCGCTCATATTGCGAACTCTGTTGGCGGATGAGAGACTCGTCGGATCGCGGGGGACGGAGCTGGTTTGATGGGTGAGGCCGGGTTTGAGACGTGGCTGTCGATGATCGACCGTCTGGATGGGTCGCAGCGGCTTC
>CAXNGD010000098.1:0-8294 GCA_964201575.1 Acetobacterales bacterium
CTCCGCCGTCTCGGCCAGCGCCTTGCCGTTGACATGGCGCCAGGCCAGCGGCCAGGCCTCGATTGAGCGATGGCTGACAGGGAAGAAATACCGCGTCACGAGTTCCGCCCCGACCTTGCGGTCAACGCGGGCGGGTAGTTCTAATTCAATTACGTAGTATTCATCGTCACCCGCGGGCACCTCGTCGACATCGCCGCCGTCAAGGGCGCCATGATGGATGCCGGCCAGGAAATCACCCTCGCCGACCTCCGCGCCGCCCTTGCCCGTCAGAACATGCAGGAAGCCGACATCAAGCCCGGCGACGGCATCTTCTTCAACACCGGCTGGGGCGCGCTGTGGATGAAGAACAACGACCGCTACAACAACGGCGAGCCCGGCATCGGCATGGAACTCGCCCGCTGGGTCATTGAGAAGGACCTCTGCATCACCGGCGCCGACACCTGGGCGGTGGAACTGGTACCCAACCCCGACAAGGGCCTCGCCTTCCCCGTGCATGCCGAACTGCAAACCAAGCACGGCATCGTCAACCACGAGAACATGGTGTTCGACGACCTGATCGCCGACCGCAAATACCAGTTCGTCTACATGTTCACCCCGTCGCCGATCAAAGGCGCCACCGGCAGCAATGGCTGCCCGATCGCGCTGACCTGACCGCACCCTCCGGCCGGATGAGACCATCCGGTCGGAGGCCGCGCGGGATCCAAGAACAGAAAGAAAGCGCGTTCTTTTTTGAAAAAAAGAACCAAAAAACTTCTTTGACCTTAGCCGGAAGCCAGTTTCTCAAGCCCGACCCAATCGGATAAAGTCTTTTTGCTTCTTTTTCTTCAGAAAAAGAAGAATGTTACTTCCCCCCAAACCTTACCGCCGCAACAGCGCAACCCCCACCAGCAACCCCGGCAGCCCACACAGCAGAAACCCAATCTCCGGATTCCCCGTCGCCGTCAGCGCGCCCGCATAGACCAGCGGCAACAGCAGCCCGCCCACCTGCCCGAACGACAGCACGCCCCCCGTCGCCGCCCCCGGCTGACCCGGCGGCGCCAGCCGCACGCATTCCGCCAGCACCACCCCGTGCCACGACATCACCGTCGCGCTTAGCCCAACCGCCACGCACGCCGTCAGCCAAACCGGCCAATCCGCCGCGATCAGACCCAGCGCCGTCGCCCCCGCCGCCATCCCAACCGCCAGCCACGCCATCAGCAGCCGCGGCGAGACAAAGCCGCTGCCCAGCCACCCCCAGAAAATCCGCCCGGGAATCGCCACCACCATCGCCAGCGAATACATCGCCCCCGCCGCCTCCAGCCCATAGCCGAGCGTGGTCAGCGTGATCACGAAATACGACGTGAACACCGTCTGCAGCCCATTGAAAGCAAAGCACGCAAACGCCAGCCGCCGCAGCGCCGGCCCGCGCAGCACCGCCGCGATCGTGCTGGCAAAATCCCCCAGCTTCACGGGATAGCCCGGCTGCCGATCGGCATCGAACTCCCGCCGCGCCGGCTCCAGCATGACCACGAACAGGAAACACGCCGCCGCCGTCACCAGCAACGCCCCGCGCCAGCCCAACAGCCCCACCAGGAATGGCCCCATCAGCCCGGCCAACAGCAACGCCAGCGGCACCGATGTCTGCTTCACCGCGAACACCAGCGGCATCAGCCGCGGCTCGGTATACCGCGCCAACAGATGCGAGGACGCCGGCGTCGACATCGCCGACCCGCCGCCCCCGATCACCGCCGCCAACGCCCACAGCAACAGCGGCCCCGCCGCCGAAACCGCCAACCCACCGGCCACCAGCGCCAGCGCCACCTGGCTCACCCGCAACGCCCCATGCCGCAGAATGAAACTGCCGCAGCCAAGCTGGAACGCCAGCGACCCCAGCGCCGCCAGCGCCACATAAACCCCCAGCAACGCCGGATCGATCGCCAGATCGGCCACGATCGCCGGCGCAATCACCGGCGGCAGCCCCCGCCCGATGGTCGCAAACGTCTGCTGCACCGACATCGCGCCCAGCGCCAGCAGCATCAGCGATCGTGTCGGTGCGGCCATCAGCGACGACGGATCAACGCGAAACCAGCCCGTTAGCCAATCGTCCGCCGATACAGTGCAACCAGCCGCTCCCAATGCCGCTCCGCCGAAGCCACATCATAGATGTGCCGTTCCGGAAACGCGAAGCCATGATGCGCGCCCGGATACATCTCCAGCTCGCCCCGCGCCCCCGACGCATCGAACAGCGCCTTCAGCTCCGCCACCATCGGCAACGGCGCCAACTCGTCATGTTCGGCACACGCGATATACAGCTCCGCCGTCCCCCGCCCCAGCGTCAGATGCGGACTCTCCTCGGCCTCGCTCACCAGCCACGTCCCATAGAACGACGCCGCCGCGGCCACCCGGTCCCCAAACCGCGCCGCCGCCGCCAGCGCATAGGGCCCGCTCATGCAGTACCCGTGCACGCCCACCGGCCCAGGCTTCGCCGCCGCGAACCCCATCACAAAGCGCAGCATCGCCGCCACATCGTCCATCACCGGCGGAATCGTCATCTTCGTGCGGATCGCCCGCATCCGGTCCCGCTCGGCATCGCCCATCACCAGCACGCCCGGTCCGAACTTCGTATCCCGCCCGGCCCGGTAGTACAGGTTGGGCAACAACACGCAGTACCCCGCCGTGCCCAACCGCCGCGCCATCGCATACAACTCCTCGCGAATGCCCGGCGCATCCATCAGCATCAGCACCACCGGGTGCGGCCCACCGCGCTCGGGATGCACGACAAACGTTTCCACCGCGCCGGCATCGGTCGGCACATCGACGATATTCTCGATCACGACAACGAACTCCCAAAAGGCAAGGCGAGGGCTCTGCCCTCGACCCGCTGGGGCCGGCGGCCCCAGACCCCATTGCTTAAGTCATGAGGGTGCAGGGGGCTCGGCCCATCGCGCAAGAGCGCGCCGGACCAGCTGGGGTCATCCGTGGCGCGGCTTCGTGCCGCGATGGGCAGAGCCCCTTGCCTTACGGCGCCACGGCGTAACTGTCCCGCCGCGGATCCGCCGCCCCGGTCAGCGCCCCGTTTTCCGGATCTATCGCCACAGCCTGCATGCCCCCCACCTGCATGGTGAAGTCCGGCGCCGAGGTCGCGCCATGCCCGCGCCGCACCAGCGCCGCCACCACCTCGGCGCGGATGCGGCCCTCCACATCCACCTTGGTCCCGTCCCACAGCCGCCCGCGCGGTGCCGCGATCGCGTCCTGGATATCCAGCCCGAAATCCACGTACTGCACCAGCGCCTGCACCTGCGTCTGCAAAATGCCATAGCTGCCCGGCGTGCCAATCGCCAACACCAGCTTGCCATCGCGCAGCCCGATCGAAGGCGCCACGCACAGCGCAATCTCTCCCCCGGCCACCAGAGGCGCACGTCCCCCAGTATCAACCTCCGACCAGTACAGGAAGTTGTTCATGCACACCCCGGTGCCCGGAATGACAATGCCGTTGCCGAAGCCCGCGCCCAGCGACTGGGTGATGCAGATCGCATTGCCGAACTTGTCCGCAATCGACAGCGACGTCGTGTGCTCCTTGTTCAGGTCGATCGGCTGCGGCTTCACGAACTGCTCCGTCGGACCTTCGATCGGCTTGCCATCCGCCACCCGCGCCCGCAGCCCGGCCACATGCGAATCGGACAGGATCTCGGCCAGTTCGGCCGGCTTCGGATTGTTGCGCGCAATCCGCACCCCGGCCGCCACCCGGATCGCCCGATACAACGTGTCCAGGTGATCCACCCCGTTGCGCTCCATCTCCCCGAGATTGAACCCCTCCAGGATGCGCAGCGTCAGCAGCCACTGGAACCCCTCACTCGGCGGCGCCATCGTGTGCATCTTCAAACCGCGATAATCCACGCTGATCGGGTCCACCCACTCCGGCTTCACCGCCGCCAGATCCTCCTCGGTGATGCACCCGCCGATCGACTGCAGATACGTCGCCATGGTCTTGCCCAACGGCCCGCCATACAGATGCCCAGGCCCATTGGCCACGATCGCCTCATAGGTCGCGGCGAGATCGGGCTGCTTCAGCACCTGCCCCTGTTTCACAACCCCCTTGCCGAACGCATAGACCCGGTTCAGCTCGGCATATTGCGGATGATCGGCCAGCGACACGCAAGACTGGTTGGTCAGCTCCACATTGAACCGCCCCAACGGAAACCCATCGCGCGCCAAGGCAATCGCCGGCGCGAACACCTCCTTCAGGCTTAGCTTGCCATGCGCCCGCACCAGCTCGCACCACCCCGCCAAGTTCCCCGGCGTGCCAGAAGCCAGCGGATGACGCACGATCTGCTCGCGCTCAGCGAACTTGCCAACCGGAAACTTCGACGGAATCCGCGGCGCATAATTCAGACAGCGCACGCGCTGCTCGGCGGCGATATAGGAGGTGGCATAGCCCAGCCCCGCCAAGCCCGACATATAGGGCTCCACCACATTCAGGGCGGCCGTGGTCGCCGCGGCGGCATCAAACGCGTTGCCCCCCATCGCCAGAATGCGCGCGCCGGCAGCCGCGGCCAGGGGATGCGCCGCGGCAACCATGCCGTGCACCGATGAGACAATGGGGCGTTTTCCGTCCATGAGACTTTCCTGCCGTTTCTGTCGTTGAAGTTGAAAGATCAGCCTGCGCCGGACTTGGCCCGTCCGCAAGCCAGCCGCGCCGCCGCCAGCGCCGCATCCGTCACCGCCATCCGCAGCGCCACCCCCGGCAGGCTGTCGCGCATCGCATGCTCGATCGCCGGATGCAGCCCCGCCGCCCGCCCAAGCAACACCACGTCGCGAACCCCCTCCCGCACAATCAACGCCCGCGCCAGCACCGCCAACTCCCGTCCCGCCTCGCCCAGCACCGCCATCGCCGCCGGATCATCCGCGCCCACCTCCGCCACCACCCGCGCCAATAGCGCCACCGCCGTCCGCCCCCCGCCATAGACATGCGCGCGCATCGTGTTCCAGCTGTCGTCCCCCACCGCCGCAAACAGCGCCCGCCCCAAGGCCCCGGCCTCCTCCCCCAGGTCAATCCGCCGATAGACCGCGTTCAGCGCCGCCCGCCCAATCGCAAAAGCCGAGCCGCCATCATCAATCAGGATGCCCCGCCCACCCACGCGCAGCACCGACCCATCCGCCCGGATGTGCATCCCCACCGACCCGGTCCCGGCATAAACCACATGCCCCTGCCCCGGCTCGAACACCGCGTGATAGCCGATCCACAAATCGTCCTGGACCTCGATCCGCGCGGGATCGATCCGCAATGCCTCAGACAACAACTGCCGCGCCGCCGCCGCCTCCGCCGAATCCCCGGTCAATCCGGTGACCCCTGCCACCACGCCACCAATCCGCAAATCCGCCACCGCCGCCCCAAGCTCGCCCGCAAACGCCTCGAACCCCGCCCGCGCCTCGGCCAGAAACAAATGCCCGGTCACCGCCGCCGCCTCACCACGCGCCACAGCCACGCCGGCCCGGTCGCAAACAACCCAGCGCACCGCAGTCCCGCCGGCATCAATGCCCAGGAAGTTCACGGGAACCCCAGAAAATTCAAAGAAGAGCAAGCCTTCTTTTTGTGAACAAAAAGAAGCAAAAAAACTTCATCCATCGCCTCCCTCCGCTATGCCCGACTCAAATGATCGCCCCACTTAAATGTATAAAGTTTTTTTGCTTTTTTTTGTTCACAAAAAGAAGACTCTTCCTTACCCCGCCGCCGCCACGAAACGCCGCGTGATCTCACGCGGATTGGTGATCGCCGTCCCCACCACAACCGCAAACGCCCCCAGCTCAAACGCCCGCGCCACCTGGCCAGGCGTCTCAAACCGCCCCTCCGCCACCACCGGCACCGGACACCGCGCCGTCAACGCCGCCAGCAACTCAAGGTCCGGCCCCACCGTCGCCGCCCGCGCCGCAGTATACCCGGCCAGGGTCGTCCCCACGTAGTCCGCCCCCAGCGCCGCCGCCGCCAGCCCTTCCTCCACGGTGGCGATATCGGCCATCACCGCCACCCCCAACTCCGCCTTGATCCGCGGCACCAACGCCGCCACCGCCTCGCCATCCCGCGTCCCCGGCGTGCAATCCAGCGCCACCACATCGCACCCCGCCGCCGCAATCGCCGCTGCGTCGGCAAACCCCGGCGTGATGTAGACGTCGAACCCTTCACACCAGCGCTTCAACAATCCAATCAGCGGCACATCCAACGCCGCGCGGATCGCCGCGATGTCGGCCACTCCCTCGGCCCGGATGCCCCCCGCCCCGCCCTCAACGGCCGCCCGCGCCATCGCCCGCATGAACCCCGCCCCATGCAGCGGATTGTCCTCGCGCGCCTGGCACGACACGATCAGGCTGCCGCGCCGCAACCCCGCCCGCACCGCACCCGCGCCTCAGCCCTTGGCCAGCTTCTGCTACTTACGCCTTGGCGAGCTTTTGCTCGACGATCGAGGCATACAGCGCCGAGCCATACGGCGTGCACTCGTCGTTGAAGTTGTAGGCCGGGTTGTGCAACTGCGCGGACTCCCCGTTGCCCACCTGGATATAGGCGCCCGGCACCTTCTCCATCATGAAGCTGAAATCCTCGCTGCCCATGCCCGGCGGCTTGTTGCGGTCGACCTTGTCGTTGCCCGAAACCGCGGCGGCGGCATCGGCCAGTTCCGTGGTGCGGTCGGGATCGTTGATCAGCGGAGCGAAGATGAACCGGAAATCCACCTCCGCCGTCGCCCCGAACCCTTCGGCCACCCCCTTGGCAATCCGCTTCATCCCCTCTTCCATCTGCGTCATCACCTCGCGCTTGAACGCGCGGCAGGTGCCCGAAATCGTCGCCGTCTGTGGAATCACGTTATAGGCGTCGCCGCCCACGATCTTGGTGACGCTCAACACCGCCGTATCCGCCGGCGCAATATTCCGTGCTACGATCGACTGCAGCGCCGTGGTGATATGGCTGCACACCAGCACCGGATCGATGCTCGCCTCCGGCCGCGCGCCATGGCTGCCGCGCCCGGTCACATGAATGTCGAAGAACGCCCCGCCCGCCGCCGACGGCCCCGGCGAGATCGCGAACTCGCCCACTGGCATCCCCGGTCGATTGTGCATGGCGTAGATGGCATCACAGGGAAACCGCTCGAAGAGCTTGTCCTCCAGCATCGCCAGCGCCCCGCCCATGCCCTCTTCGCCAGGCTGGAAGATGAAATGCACCGTGCCCCGGAAACTGTCGGACTGCGCCAGATACCGAGCCGCCCCAAGCAGCATGGTCGTATGCCCGTCATGCCCGCACGCATGCATCCGCCCGGGCGTGTTGCTGCGGTAGTCCAAATTGGTCTGCTCATCCATCGGCAGACAATCCATGTCCGCCCGCAGCCCCACGCTCGGCCCCTCGCCGCGCTTCAACACCCCGACCACGCCGGTGCGCCCCACCCGCTCATGCACCTCAATGCCCCAGGACCGCAGCTTCTCCGCCACGATCCCCGCCGTGCGCGTCTCCTCCATGCCGATCTCGGGATGGGCATGAAAGTCGCGCCGGATGGCGGTCAGCTCATCATGGAAGGTGCGGATAGTGTCGATAGCGGACATGGATGCGTATCCCCGGTGCAAGTGCCGGGACGACTATGCCAGACCGTGCGGATCAGTCCACCGCCGGCTTGGCGCCGGGCACCCGCCGCCGGCGCGGCACCGCTGCCGCCACGCCCAAAATCGCGGTCGCCAGCAACGCCATCGACCCGGGCTCCGGCACGATCTGCACGCCGGGCGACGGCCGGCGCTGCACCAGCACGTCCTGCGTCCCCGCCGTCGTGCTCGGATCCCCCATCGGCCCGTTGTTCAGGGCAAACAGCCCGCTCGCCCGCGGCCCCGTGCCGGTCAACGACTGGACATAGCTCTGCGCCAGCGCCAGCGTGCCCAGGGTCGTCTCCGGCGTGGCAAAGAAGACGTTGCCAGCGAACACATCGAACGGATTCTCCGGTACCTCGCGCACGATCTCCCAGATCGCTACCTGCAAGGCACCGGCCTGCTGCGTGGTCATCGCAGCATCAATATTCGGCGCCCAACGTCCGAACAGCTCGGCGATCATCCCGGCCTTGGCCGCCCCCATGCCACCGATATTCGTCGTCCCCTGCTCCAGTTCGACAAAGTCGTACGACACTGCGACGTTCTGGTTGATGAACTGCAGCGGCTCGATGCAGAACGCATAGAACCTGCCGGGAACGCCGCTGCCGAGAAACGTGTTCGCGACCGTGCCCGAATTGTATTGCATGTCGAAGCGCCCGACGGAGATCTCATACCAACCGCCCCAACCTCGGACTCTC
>CAXNGD010000099.1:0-8268 GCA_964201575.1 Acetobacterales bacterium
AGGCCTTCATCAAGGCCTCGATGCCCCCCCGTGCCGAAGGCGCTTCATGGTTGAGGGTCCAGGGACCTCGGGTCCCTGGTGGGGTCCGGGGCAAAGCCGCGGCTTGCTTCCCTCGGGCCCAACCCACCCATGACCGTCACCGCGAGGCGGGCCGAGGCGTTGGGGGCCAGGTTGCCGCCGTTGCAGGTGGCGGCGGAGCGGGTTGCGGCGACGGTGGCGCAGGGGGTGCATGGGCGCCGGCGGGTTGGGCAGGGGGATTCGTTCTGGCAGTACCGGCCGTTTTCGCTGGGGGATGACGCGGCCAGGATTGATTGGCGGCAATCGGCGCGGTCGGACCGGCATTATGTGCGTGAGACTGAGTGGGAGGCGGCGCAGACGGTGTGTTTGTGGCGCGACGGGTCGGCGAGCATGCGCTGGCGGTCCAAGGCTGGGCCGGTGGACAAGATCGAGCGGGCGGAATTGCTGATGCTGGCCTTGGCGGCGTTGTTGCTGCGCGGGGGTGAGCGGGTGCGGCTGGTTGGCGGCGAGCCAAGGGGGTTGTCGGGCCGGGTGGGGCTGGACCGGATGGCGGACCAGGTGGGGCGGCTGGACGAAGGGAGCGGGATGCCGCCGGAGGCGCCGGTGCCGCGGCATGCGCGGGTGGTGCTGATCGGGGATTTCCTGTCGCCGCTGGAGGAGATCCAGCGCGGCGTGGCGCGGCTGGCCGGGGTGCCGACGACCGGGCATTTGCTCCAGGTGTTGGACCCCGCCGAGGCGCTGTTGCCGTATGAGGGGCGGGTGCGGTTCGAGGGGCTGGAGCGCGAGGCCGACATGCTGATCCCCCGGGTGGAGGGGGTGCGCGGCGCCTATGCCGATCGGCTGGAGGCGCAGCAGAAGGGGCTGGCGGCGATTACCACGGCGGCGGGCTGGAGCTTTGCGATGCACCGGACGGACCATACGCCCGAGGCGGCCTTGCTGGGGCTTTATACGGCGTTGGCGCCGCAGGTGGGGCGGCGATGATTTTTGCCTCGCCCTGGGTTCTGCTGGCCCTGGCAAGTTTGCCATTGCTGTGGTGGCTGTTGCGGATCACGCCACCGAGTCCGCGGACGGAGTCGTTTCCGGCGATCCGGCTGCTGTTCGGGCTGACTGCACCGGAGGAGACGCCGGCGCGCACGCCGTGGTGGCTGCTGGCGTTGCGGATGCTGGCGGCGGCGCTGGTGATTGTCGGGCTGGCGCGGCCCTTGCTGGATGCCGGGGCGTCGCTGGGTGGGAGCGGGCCGCTGGTGCTGGTGGTGGATGATGGCTGGGCGGCGGCACCGGATTGGTCGCGGCGGATGGCGGCGGCGAGCGGGATGCTGGACCGGGCCGAGCGGGCGGGGCGCGAGGTTTCGCTGGTGACCACGGCCGCCAGCGAGACCGGGACGGCGCCGGTGGCGACAACGGCGATGGCGGTGGCCGAGATGCGGCCGCGGCTGGCGGCGCTGCGGCCGAAGCCCTGGGCGGTAGACCGTGCGGCTGCGGCGGCGGCATTGCGACCCTGGGCGGGCAAGGCCGGGGTGGCCTATGTGGCGGATGGGTTGGCCGGTGAGGGCTGGGACGGGTTTGCGGCGGCGCTGGCGGCGGTTGGGCCGGTGACGGTGTTGCGCGACGAGGTGCCGCCGGCGCGGTTGTTGCTGCCGCCGCGGGCGGAAGCTCACAAGCTGGTGGCCCGGCTGCAACAGGCGCCGCGCCCGCTGGATGAGGAGGTGGCGGTGCTGGCGCAGTCCGGCGACGGGCGGACCCTGGCGCGGGCGACGGCGGTGGTGAAGGCGGGCGCGGGCGAGGTGGAGATCCCGTTCGTCCTGCCGCCGGAATTGCGCAACCGGCTGGCGCGGCTGGTGATCGAGGGGCCGGCCTCGGCCGGGGCGGTGGTGCTGTTGGATGAGCGTTGGCGGCGGCGGCCGGTGGGGCTGCTGGCCGGGGACGCGGTGGCGGCGGGGATTCCGTTGTCGGGGGTGCTGTACTACATCCGGCGCGCGCTGGACCCGTATGTGGAGCTGCGCGTCGGCGATCTGGCGAGCTTGCTGGCGCGCGACATCTCCGTGCTGGTGCTGGCGGACCATGTGGTGGCCGAAGGGCCGGAAGCGGCGATGCTGGCCAATTGGGTGGAGAAGGGCGGGCTGCTGGTGCGGTTTGCCGGGCCGCGCATGGCCGAGCAGCCGGATGCGCTGTTGCCGGTGAAGCTGCTGGCCGGCGACCGGCAGTTGGGGGGCGCAATGTCGTGGAGCCAGCCGGCGGGGCTGGATGGTTTTCCCCCGAGTTCGCCCTTCGTGGGGCTGCCGGTGCCGGCAGAGGTGCGGGTGACGCGCCAGGTCCTGGCGCAGCCGGATGCCCGATTGTCCGAGGCGACATGGGCGCGGTTGGCCGATGGCACGCCGCTGGTCACCCACGCCACGCGCGGGTTGGGCCGGGTGGTGCTGTTCCACACCACGGCCAATGCCGACTGGTCCGACCTGCCGCTGTCCGGGCTGTTCGTGGACATGCTGCGCCGGCTGGTGGCGCTGTCGGCGGGGATTTCCGGCACCAGCGAGGCCGAGGGGGTTCGGCTGGCGCCAGTGGAGACGCTGGACGGCTTCGGCGTGTCCGGCCCACCGCAGGCCGCCGCCGGGCCGTTGGCGGCGAGCGATGTGGCCACCACGACGGCCTCGCCGCGCCATCCGCCCGGGCTGTATGGGCCGGAAAATGGCCGGCGCACGCTGAACCTGGGCACGCGCCATGCGGCCATGACCGCCGCACCGGCGATCAGCGGCGCGCGCGAGGAACCCGTGGCTGGGGCGGCGCCCGAACGGTTGTTGGCGCCCTGGCTGCTGGCGGCGGCGCTGGCGCTGCTGGCGTTGGATCTGTTGGTGTCGCTGCGGCTGCGCGGGCTGTTCCGGGAGCGGATTGCCGCGCGGGCGGCGGTGCTGGTTTTGGCCATGGCATTGCCGGCGGATGCGCAGACCTTGATCCCCACGCCCACACCCGCGCATCCCGCGCTGGTGACACGGCTGGCCTTTGTGGTCACCGGTGATGCCACGGTGGACGGCATTTCGCGCGCCGGGCTGATCGGCCTGTCGGACTACGTCAACCGGCGCACCAATGCCGCGCTGGGCGAGCCCGCCGCGGTGAGCATTGGCGAGACGGAGTTGTCCTTCTACCCGCTACTCTACTGGCCGATCGTGCCTGGCGCCCCGCCGCTCTCGGGGGCGGCGGTCACGGCGTTGAACGACTTCATGGCCCATGGCGGGATCATCCTGATCGACACCCGCAACGGCGGCAGCGGCGAAGAGTTCAACGCTGGCGGCGAGGCGGCGCTGGAGCAACTGGCGAAGAACCTCGCCGTGCCGCCGCTCACCCAGCTCACGCCGCAGCATGTGCTGGCGCGCAGTTTCTACCTGTTGCAGGACTTTCCGGGCCGCTTCGCCGGCGATGCCGTCTGGGTGCAGCGGGCGCAGGATCGCACCAATGACAGCGTCTCGCCGGTGATCATCGGCGGGCATGACTGGGCGGCGGCCTGGGCGGTGGATGCGCAAGGGCGCAACCCCTATGCCACCCTGCCCGGCGGGGCGCGGCAACGCACGATCGCCTATCGCTTTGGGGTGAACCTGGTGATGTATGCGCTGACCGGGAACTATAAGGGCGACCAGGTGCATATTCCGGCCATTCTTGAGAGGCTGGGGCAGTGAAGGGAAGATCCAAGAACAAGCCTTCTTTTTGTGAACAAAAAGAAGCAAAAAAACTTTATCCATTTGCGAACGGAGAAGCTGTGGCTTACTGGCACGGCATTCGGCACGTAAGCCTCAGCGCCATGAATAAAGTTTTTTTGCTTCTTTTTGTTCACAAAAAGAAGACTTTTTCCTGGACCTTTTCCCGATGAGAATGGAACAGGCCATCGCCGCGATCCGCTTCGAGCCGGTGCTGCCGCTATGGCTGCTGGCCGCGCTGGCGCTGTTTTGCCTGTTGGCGGTGGGCGTGGCGCTATGGCTGCGCGCCAGTGGCACCGTGTGGCGCATCCTGGCGTTTGGCTTAATGTTGCTGTGGCTGTCCGGCCCGCGCGTGGTGGAGGAGACGCGCGAGGGTTTGCCGGATATTGCGTTGCTGGTGGTCGACGAGTCCGCCTCGATGCAGGTGGGCAGCCGGGCCGCCCTGGCCGAGCGGGCGCGGGCGAGCATCGAGGCGCAGGCGCGGACATTGCCGGGACTTGAGCTGCGCACGGTCGCCGCGCCGGAGGCTGGCAGCGAGGGGACCAAGCTGTTTGCCGCCATCGAGCGCGGGCTGGCGGATATTCCGCGTTCGCGCCTGGCCGGCATCGTCGCGATCACCGATGGGCAGGCGCATGACGTGCCGGCCGGGCCGGTGGCCGAGGCACCGCTGCATGTGTTGATCCCGGCGAAGGGCGAGGAGGTTGACCGGCGCGTGCGCGTGGTGGAGGCGCCGGGCTATGGCATTGTCGGCAAGTCGGTGTCGCTGCGGGTGGTGGTGGAGGATCTCGGCCTACCGAATCGCGGGCTGGCCACCGGGCGCAGCGTGCAACTGACCATTCGCCGGGATGGCGAGCCGCCCACGATTGAACAGACGCCGCCGGCGGTGGAACGCGAGGTGGAGATCCCGATCACTCGCGGTGGGCCGACGGTGGTGGAGCTTTCGGTCGAGCCCTTGCCGGGCGAGGTGAGTGCGGCCAACAACCGTGCGGTGGTCACGATCAATGGCGTGCGCGACCGGTTGCGCGTGCTGCTGGTGTCCGGCGAGCCGCATCCGGGCGAGCGCACCTGGCGGCGGCTGTTGAAGTCCGATCCCGCGGTCGACCTGGTGCATTTCACCATCCTGCGGCCGCCGGAAAAAGACGACATGACGCCGCTCAATGAGCTGGCGCTGATTGCCTTTCCGGTGCGCGAGCTGTTCCAGGTCAAGATCAAGGAATTCGACCTGATCATCATGGACCGGTTCGCCAACCGCTCCACCCTGCCGCCGACCTATCTGCGCAACATCGCCGATTATGTGCGCGAGGGCGGGGCGCTGCTGATGAGTGCCGGGCCGGAATTCGCGTCGATCTATTCGCTGGCCGCCACACCGTTGGGCGCGGTGATTTCGGCCAGGCCGGCGCCGGGCGGGAATGCCCTGGTGGAGGAGGCGTTCCGGCCGGAGGTGACGCCGCTGGGCGCGCGCCATCCGGTGACCGAGAACCTGCCGGGCTGGAAGGCCGATGGCCCCGCCAGCTGGGGCCGCTGGTACCGGCGCATCGAGCCAGCCAATCTGCGCGGCGACGTGATCCTCGCCGCCCCCACGCCGAACGGCCCGGCGCCGCTGCTGACGCTGGAGCATGTCGGCCCGGGGCGCACGGCGCTGTTGCTGTCGGACCATATCTGGCTGTGGTCGCGCGGCCATGACGGCGGCGGGCCGCAAGGCGAGCTGCTGCGCCGCATCGCGCATTGGCTGATGAAGGAGCCTGAGCTGGAGGAGACCGCGCTGCTCGCCCGGATCGAGCGCGGCCAGCTCACGGTCGAACGCCGCACCACCGAGGAGACGCCGCCGCCGCCGCTCACCATCACCGACCCGAATGGCGCCCAGACCCGCCTCTTGCCGGAGCCGACGCGCCCCGGTCGGGCCACCGCCACCATGCCGGCCGCCGCCCCCGGGGTGTGGAGCGCCAGCGATGGCACCCGCACCGCCTTTGCTGCGTCCAATGCCGCCAACCCGGTGGAGATTGCCGATCTGCGCGCCACCGCCACCCTCCTGGCCGCCCAGGTGCAGGCGAGCGGCGGCGGGGTGCAGTGGCTGGACGATCCCCGCCTCACCCAGGGTGCGCCCACCCTGCGCCGCACCGAGCCGAACCGCGAGGCCAGCGGCACTGGCTGGATCGGGCTGCAGCGCCGGCACGACCATGTGGTGACCGGCATCACCGCCAGCCCGCTGCTGCCGTCCTGGCTGGCGCTGCCGCTGATCCTCGGTCTGGCGCTAATGGCGTGGCGGCGCGAGGGACGATGACCGGAGTTGCGTGTTTTCGAAGCGCCTGAGCCCTTCCCGCGCGGCCTGTGCTCGCTGTTCGCCCTGGTTGGCTTCATCGGGCTCTGCCTGCTGGTGGGCGCCGCCGGCGCGGGGGTGACGGCGGACAGCGTGCGCGGCTGGTACCTGACGCTGAACCGGCTGCCGGGCGTGCCGCCGAATGGCGCGTTCCCGATCGTCTGGACCACGTTCTATGTGATGATGGGCAGTGCGGCCTGGCTCGCCTGGCGCCAGCCCGGCTATCGCCCGGCGTTGCGGTTGTGGGGCTGGCAGCTGCTCGCCAACGCGCTGTGGTCGCCGGCGTCCTTCGGCTTGCACAGCCCGCGGCTCGGCCTTGTCGTGCTCGCCATCATGCTGCCACTGATCGGGCTCACCATCCGCGCCCTGGTGCCGCTGGACCGTCGCGCCGCGCTGCTGATGCTGCCATATTTGCTATGGAGCCTGTATGCGACGTATCTCAATATCGGGTTCTGGTGGTTGAACCCCTGACACGGATTCGGATGGCGATCATGCAGCGGCACACGCGTCTCACCCTGATGGCCCCCTCGCTGATGGTCCTGGCGCTCGTCGCGGCATCGGCCATGCCGTCGGCGGCGCAGTCCATCGTGTCCAATCCCGGCAGCAACCCCTTCACCCAGAACCCCGAGGCCGACAAGGCCAAGGTCACGCGCCGACCCACCGGCCTGCCTGGCGCCCGCAGCAGCCAGGCGGTGGCACCGGCGGAGAGGGCGGTGGGCGATATGCGCCCCACCGAAGCCCTGTTCGACGCGGTCAACCGAGGCGATATCGCCGCGGCCCGCGATGCCATCGGCCGCGGTGCCGAGATGGAGGGCCGCAACATCCTGGGCCTCACGCCGCTTGAGCTGGCCGTCGACCTCGCGCGCAACGACATCACCTTCCTGTTGCTGTCCATGCGCGGCGCCAGCAGCGGCGCCGGGCCCGAACCGAGCCGCGCTGCGCCGGCACGCGCCGCTGTGGCCGCGCGCCCGGCCCCGGCGCCCGCACCGGTCCGCGTCGCCGCACCGGCCGCCCCGCGCCAGCGCAGCGCCGGCGCCGATCCCGGCACGCCCGCCCCGCAGGCCGGCTTCCTCGGCTTCGGTGGCGGCACCGCGTTTCGCTGACACAGGATAGGAATCTGGCGATGAGCGCGGAAGTGGACTGGACCCGCCTGACCGGACCGCAGATCCGCGCCGTTGCCGAAAAGGGACAGGCCCATCCGCTGGGCGCGCTGGCCATCCTGCCGGTCGGCTCGCTGGAGCAGCACGGCCCGCATCTGCCGGTCATCACCGACACGCTCACCGCCTGGGAAATCAGCATCCGCGCCGCTCGCCTGGCAGCCCTCGCCATGCCCGTCCTGGTGCTGCCCGGCATGTGGACCGGGATGAGCGAGCATCACCTGCCGTTCGGCGGCACCATCACCCTGAACTTCGCCGAATTCCGCGGCGTGATCGCCGGCGTGGCCCGCTCGCTGCGCGCCATCGGCTTCGGCCGGCTGCTGGTGGTCAATGGTCATGGCGGCAATATCGACCCGCTCTCGGTGGCGGTGCGCGAATTGGCGGTGGAATACGGTCTGCCGATTGTCGCCTGCACCCCCTGGATGATTGCCGCCGAAGGGGTGGCCGCGATCCTGGAGAAGCAGAAAGGCCCGGCCCATGCCTGCGAGGCGGAGACCTCGGTCATGCTCGCCATGACGCCGGGGACGGTGCACACCGACAAGCTGGACGAGGCGGTGCAACAGGCGCCGCCGGCGATCAAGGGCCGCGCCGGCTATAGCCGCTTCTGGAGCTTTTCGGAGCGTGCGCCGATCACCGGCACCATCGGCGACCCGCGCGCCGGAACCGCCGAAAAAGGCCAGCGCCTGCTGGACACCATGGCCGCCGCGCTGGCCGAGGGCATGGCCGACGCCGAACTCTGGCGCACGCCGGATCCCGTCTGGACCCCCCGCCGCGGCCTTGGACCTACCGCCGGGTCAGCGCTGGATTGATACCGGCTGGCGTGGCGAAAGCCTCATACCAACCATTGGAATGATTGACCGATCGGAAGGTAAAGGAAGGCGAGGGCTCTGCCCTCGACCCGCAAAGGGCCGGCGGCCCTTTGATCCCATTAATTTTCAATAGAAAAATACCAACCGCCCTAGCTTCTGACACACGCCCACTGCCTATGTCCGATGGATGCGATCCGCATTGGGTCTTCCGCGAGGAAGTTCCATGCGTCTTTGCATGCTTGGACGATGGCGTCGTAGCTGTCCCAGACCAGACTGCTGAGTTT
>CAXNGD010000100.1:0-8229 GCA_964201575.1 Acetobacterales bacterium
GTCACGCGCCCGGCAATCATCTGCAAGCCGGTAACCGCCGTGTGCTGGTGAACATGCACACGGCGGTTACCGGCTTGCAGATGATTGCCGGTAACCGCCGTGTGCTGGTGAACATGCACACCGCGCTGCATTGCGCCTTCCGCGTCCGCCCACACAACCCGGTCATGGCGCGCCGTTGCGCCTTCGGCATGGTAAGAAGCGCCCATCACCTGCCAAAACCCAGAGCCCGGGACCCGCGCCCACCATCGCGCCATCGCTCCCCGTCCGCCCGCGCCCACCCCTGCGGCGTCGCCCACGCCCAGCCCGCGACCCGCCCGCCACCTTCACGTTCAAAAACACACCGAAATCGCCACGCGACACATGCGATCATTTCATTTCGTATTCGTATTTAAATAACAGCCCCGCCCTCAGCACGGCACCTGCATCGGCCCACACCGCCGCGATGGCGCCGGCGGAGGTGCTGCCGCCCGCGGGGCAAATGCCGCCGGCAGTGGCGAGGCAAACATCGGCGCCGGACGCGGCGCAGCCATCGGCGGCGCCGAAACCGGCGGTGGTGCGGCAAACATCGGCGCCGGACGCGGCGCACTCACCTGCGGCGCCGCAACCGGCGGCGGCGCAAACCCCGGTGCCGGGCGCGGCGCATTCACTTGCGGTGCTGCAACCGGCGGCGGCGCTGCAAACCCCGGCGCCGGCGGCGGCGCTGAAAACCCTGGCGCCGGCCGCGGCCCGCTCACCACCGGCGGCGGCCGTCCCCCGCCACCAACCGGCTGCGGCGCCACGAACATCGGCGCCGGCCGCTGCGGCTGAGCCACCGCCGGCGGCGGCCGTCCCTGCCGATGCACATGCCCCGGCCCATAATACCGCCGCGGCGGCGGCAACCAGCCCCAACGCGGGCCAACCTGGATCCACGTGCCGTGTTGCCACGGCGTATACCCCCACGCCCGGTTATCCTCCCAGCGATCAGCATACGGGCTCCACCCCTGCGCCACCGGCGGATACCATACTTGGCCATACGCCGGATCGCTGCCCCAGCTGCCATCCCGCAACAACGCCTCGCCCCCCGGCAACCCCACCACATCGTCGTACGGCCCACCCCCCTGCCCCACCGGTCCCTGCGCCCCAGGTCCCGCCCCAGGTCCCGCCACATGCCCAGGCAACGGCGGCTGCAAGGCCGGCCGCACCACCTGCGGCAGCGCCGGAACACTGGCATCATCGGCCAGGAACCCGTCCGCCGCTCCGGCCCGCAAGCTGCCCGGACGCCCATCGGCCCCGCCGATCACCCCGGTCTGCCCCGCCGCCACCATCAGCGACACCCCAGCCCCATAGACCTGCGCCAACCCCCGGCTCACCCCCACTGTGGCCGCACCGCCTGCGCCATCGACGTCGATGACATACAGCCCCGGCTGCGCCAGCGTCACCGAGCCACGCGCCATCAGCACCCGCGCCACCTGCCCCGCCTGCAGGCTGCGCACCAGCAGCATCGCCCGCCCCTGCTCCAGCGTCACCGCCGGCGTGCCGGGATGCGCGCTGTCGATCCGCAGCACCGTGCCGGGGTCCATCCCGATCCGATTGACCCCCAAATCCAGCTCCGCCTGGCCGCGCGGCCCGGTGCGCACCGTTTGCCCTTCCAGCAGCGCCGCCCCCCGCGGCGCCACCGCCCATCCGCCGCCCGTCGGGCGCAGCGACACCGCCCCGCTGGCCTCGGAAATCCGCCCCACCGGCCCCTGCGCCAACGCCGGCACCGCGAGGAACAGCAGCACAAGCACGATCGGCCAGAACAGCCGCAGCAAACGCACTCGGGACATGGGATGGCCTCCCCGCCGCCGCCATGGCGACGAATGCCCGGAAGCTAGGCCGCCATCATGGCAACACCGCGGCGAATCCCGCCCTGGATGTCCATTAACCCGCCGCAATCGCCTGCCAAGACTCGGGCCTCCACCGGAGTACGAATCCCATGCCCCGCATCGCCCTCGTCCTAATCGCCCTGCTCGCCGTCAGCGGCTGCGTCGCCTACCCGGGCGACGGCTACTATGCCCAACCCACCCCGGTCTATGTCGCCCCCCGGCCAGCCGTCTACCTCGGCGGCGGCTTTGGCGGCCACCGGCCGCACTGGGGCAATCGACACTACCATCGCGGCTCGGGCCACGGCGGCTGGGGCCATCGCGGCTGGCGCTAGTGGCCTAAAGCCTGGACGATCTCTTCGGTCATCTTCTTGGCATCGCCGAACAGCATCATCGTGTTCGGCCGGAAGAATAGCTCGTTGTCGACCCCGGCATAGCCGGATGCCATCGAGCGCTTGACGAACAGCACCGTGGCCGCCTTGTCCACCGCCAGGATCGGCATGCCATAGATCGCCGATTGCGGATCGGTCTTGGCCGCCGGGTTGGTCACGTCATTGGCCCCGATGACATAGACCACATCGGCGCTGGAGAACTCGCTGTTGATCTCCTCCAGCTCGAACACCTCGTCATACGGCACATTCGCCTCGGCCAGCAGCACGTTCATATGCCCCGGCATCCGGCCCGCCACCGGATGGATCGCGTACTTAACGACCACCCCTTCCTTCTTCAGCGTATCCGCCATCTCGCGCAGCGCATGCTGCGCCTGGGCCACCGCCATGCCATAGCCCGGCACGATGATCACCTTGGACGCGTTCTTCATGATGAATGCCGCATCCTCCGCCGCCCCCGCCTTGACCGAGCGATCCCCGCCGGCCGCCGGCCCCGCCGGCCCGCCACCATCGGTGCCGAAGCCGCCCAGCAGCACGTTGATGATGCTGCGGTTCATGCCCTTGCACATGATGTAAGACAGGATCGCCCCCGAAGCGCCCACCAGCGCCCCGGTGATGATCAGCGCCAGATTGCCGATGGTGAAGCCGATCCCCGCCGCCGCCCACCCCGAGTACGAGTTCAGCATCGAGACCACGACCGGCATGTCCGCGCCGCCGATCGGAATGATCAACAGGAAGCCGAGCGCGATCGACAGGATGGCGATGATCCAGAACAGCACCAGGTTGCCACCGGTCACCACGAAGGCAATCACCAGCGCGAGGATCAGCAGCGCGATCCCCAGGTTGACCTGGTGCTGCATCGGGAAGGTGATCGGATTGC
Source organism: Acetobacterales bacterium (assembly GCA_964201575.1). Taxonomy (GTDB): domain Bacteria; phylum Pseudomonadota; class Alphaproteobacteria; order Acetobacterales; family Acetobacteraceae; genus CAMDGX01. The sequence goes on from CAXNGD010000100.1 coordinate 3,111, forward strand.
CCTTCATCAGCGCCTGCAACTTGGCGAACGCGATTAGCGAGCCGGAGAAAGTGACGCTACCGATCGCCAGACCGAGCGACATCTCGATCAGGCTCTGGGTATGCACATCGCCCGCCCGGCCAATGCCGAACGACTCCGGCGCGTAAAGGGCTGCCGCCGCCACGAACACCGCGGCAAGACCGACCAGCGAATGGAACGCCGCCACCAGCTGCGGTAGCGCCGTCATCTGGATCTGCCGTGCCAGCACGGTGCCGATGCCGCCGCCGATGACGATGGCAACCAGAATAAGCCCGAAGCCGGAGGCGGACATGCCGTGCTGCAAGAGCGTGGCGCCAATGGCGATCGCCATGCCAATCATGCCCATCCGGTTGCCCCGCTGGGACGTCTGCGGATGCGACAGGCCGCGCAGGGCCAGGATGAAGAGAACGGCAGCGACGAGATAAACGGCCGAGGTCAGGCTGGCGGACATGGCTCAGCCCTTCTTCTTGAACATCGAGAGCATTCTTTGCGTCACCAGAAAGCCGCCAAAAATATTCACCGAGGCCAGCAGCACCGCGATGAAGCCGAAGGTCCGGGCCCAGCCGCTCTCGGCCAATCCGGTGGCCAGCATGGCGCCGACCACGATCACGCTGGAGATCGCGTTGGTAACCCCCATCAGCGGCGAATGCAGCGCCGGCGTCACGTTCCAGACCACGTAGTAGCCAACGAAGCAGGCCATCAGGAAGATCGCCAGCAAGAAGATGAAGGGCTGCACCGCCTCGGCCACCGGGCCTGCGGCATCGGCGAAGCTGCGCAGGTTCTGCGCGAGGGCGGCGGCCTGGTCGGCCAGTTGGGCGGGGGTCATGGCATGGTCTCCGGTCGGATCACGCGGCCGCCTTGGGCGCGAATTGCGAATGAACCACGGCCCCACCAAGGGTCAGCAGGGTGCCGCGGACGATGTCGTCGGCCTCCGGCAGCTTTGGCGCCTTCGCGTCCTTGTCCCAGAAGCTGGTCAGGAAGGTCAGCAGGTTGCGGGCATACAGCGCACTGGAGGCAACCGACATGCGGCCGGGCCAGTTGTGGTATCCAAGCACCTTGACCCCACCGGGCGTGGTGATCGCCTGCCCCGGCACGGTCAGCGCGCAGTTGCCGCCGGCGTCGGAGGCGAGGTCGATCACCACGCTGCCGGGCTTCATGCTCTCGACCATGGCCGCGGTCAGCAGCGTGGGGGCACGACGGCCCATCACCAGGGCGGTGCAGATGATGATGTCGTTCTTGGCCACGGTGGCCGCGACCAGCTCGGCCTGCTTCTTCAGGAACGCCTCGCTCATCTGGCCGGCATAGGCGCCTTTCTGGGCGGCGGTTTCCTCGTCCTCGACGCCGATGAAGGTGCCGCCGAGCGACTTGATCTCTTCCTTGGCGGCGGGGCGGACATCGGTCGCGCTGACGATGGCGCCGAGGCGGCGGGCGGTGGCGATCGCCTGCAGCCCGGCCACGCCGGCGCCGAGCACGAAGACGCGGGCCGGGGGCACGGTGCCGGCGGCGGTCATCATCATCGGGAAGCCGCGCTCGAAGGCGGCCGCGGCCTCGATGATGGCGCGGTAGCCAGCGAGGTTGGCCTGGCTGGACAGCACGTCCATCGCCTGGGCCCGGGTGATGCGCGGCAGCAACTCCATGGCCACGGCATCGATGCCAGCGGCGGCCAGGGCGGGGACGATCTCCGGGGTGGCCAGCGCATTGGCGATGCAGACCAGCAGGGCGCCGCGCGGGATCAGGGCGCGCTCGGCCTCGCCCGGCATCTGGACCGCCAGCACCACGCCGGCACCGGCCAGCAGGCCGGCGGGATCGGCGGCGATCTCGGCGCCGGCTTCGCGGAACTGGTCGTCGGAGATGGCGGCACCATGGCCGGCACCGGCCTCGACGGCGATGCTCAAGCCGAGGGCGGCGAGCTTCTTGACGGTCTCCGGCGTGGCGGCGACACGGGTCTCGGACGCGAACCGTTCCTTGGGGATCGCGAGGCGCATGCGGTCTTCCTTATACAAAGTCGTCGTCATACTAAGTCGTCGGCGGGCCATCAGGTCGCGACATGGGCAACCCGTTGACGCCGGCTCTCACGCCGATGGGGGGTGTCTCAACCGGGCGCACATTGCCTCCGCGCGCCGCGGCCAGCAAGGGAGCGGATGCATTTTGCTGCGCACGCCTGTCGCCACCCGGCGGTTTGCCCGGCGCGCAGGCGACTTGCAGGTGGGACGGGTGGCCCGTAGAACGCCAGCACCATCACACACCGGGGAGCCCGCAATGAGCAAGATCATCCGCACCGAGCCGAACGCCATCCTGTCCAAGGCGGTTGAGTATCACGGCTTCGTCTATGTCCAGGGCTGCACCGCCAAGGACACCAGCAAGGACATCAAGGGTCAGACGAAGGAGATCCTGGATCAGATCGACGCCATCCTGGAGACGCACGGGACCGACAAGACCCGGCTGTTGCAGGCGCAGATCTGGGTGAAGGACATCCGCGACCGCGACGCGATGAACGAAATCTGGACCGCATGGCTGCCCAAGGGCGGCTCCCCGGCACGCGCCTGCGTGGAGGCCAACATGGCGGATCCCCGCCTGTTGGTGGAGATCATGGTCACCGCCTGCAAGTAACAGTATCACTAACTGTTGCATTATGTTGCACGGCGCGCCTCATAGGAGGCGCGCCGTGTTTGATTCCGGCCGGAGCCTCCGGTTGGCGGCGATGTCGGGGTCGGGCGCGGCAGACTGGGAATTCGAGTGATTTTTTTGCCACAGGCAATAGACAACTTTGCAACAATCCCGTTCACAAACGAGCGAATAGGATGCGTGTCCTGAAACTGAGGGTTCAGGCAAGGGACATCGAGCGAAATTGCATGACTGTACTGCGACTCGAGCTTTCCTGGGTTGCCAGACACGTAACGCAGTTGTTAGCCCAAACACATGCGCAACCCACAGTCCAGGAACCGCAGCATGCGAATCACCCACCGTATCCTCGCCATCTGTTCAGCCGCGGCACTCGCGGTGCTTGGCACAATGGCGATCGGTTCGGCGGATGCGCAGGCGGCCCGACCGCAGGGTCAGGAGGCCCGGCCTGCTGCGGTCCGGCCCCCGGCTGCGGCGCGTCCGGCCAGCACGGCGCAGGCCCGTCCCGCGCCGCTGGTGCGTCCGCCGGCCTATCAGCGCGCGGCCCTGCCGAAGCCCACGCCGACGTTGCGCGCCGCGCAGAGCGGCAAGCCGCGGGTGGCTTTGGGCGCACCGACATCGAAATCCGGCAACATCAAATCCGCCAAGCTGCGGGTGGCCGGCACCGCGTTCCAGCACTCCTGGGGCGGCATCAGCTGTGTTCCGTTCGCCCGCGCCGCCACCGGCATGTCGGTCAAGGGCAACGCTCATGCCTGGTGGGATTCGGCGATTGGGACCTATGAGCGTGGCCAGCGTCCGGAGGCCGGCAGCGTTTTGAATTTCCGTGCGACATCGCGCATGCGCCTGGGCCATGTGGCCGTGGTGGCGCGGGTGGTGGATAGCCGCACGATCGAGATCGACCACGCCAACTGGGCCGGGCCGGGCGGCCGCGAGGGCCGGGTCGCGCGCGGCGTTCCGGTGATCGACGTCTCGCCGGGCAATGATTGGTCGGCGGTTCAGGTGGGGCTCATCGGCGGCGGTTTCGGCAGCGTCTATCCGACGTTCGGCTTCATCTATGACCGGCCGGATCGCGGCGTGATGGTGGCCAATACCCTCTCTCGCCAGCCGGCCTCGGGTCAGGCGCGCGGGCGCTATTCCGAAGTGGCTGAGGCCTGGTCGACCCGGGTGACGCATGCCCAACCGGCTTCCGGCTTCGTCGATGCGCCGCAGCGCTCGCTGCGGTAGGATCGGCTAGAGCAATCCGGCGGCGCCCAGCCCGGCGCCGGCTGCCAGCACCCAGAGCGGGTGCAGGCGGGTTGCCACCAGCACAGCGGCGGCGATGGCCGTGACCACGGCATGTCCGGTCGAAACCGCCGTTGCCTCCGACAGCACGATGGCCGCGGCGACAACGAGGCCGGCGGTGACCGGCATCAGCCCGGCCTGGACCAGCAAGCGCCATGGCTTGTCGCGAAAGCGGTCCCAGGCGCCGGCGACCAGCCATGTGAGCAGGGCACAAGGCCCGACCAATGCCCCGGTGGCGGTGAGCGCACCGGCGAGGCCGGCGACGTGCCAGCCGATCAGGGTGGAGACCAGCATGTTCGGTCCCGGCGCGGCCTGGGCCAGCGCATAGAGCGCGGTGAAGTCGCTGGCGGCCATCCAGCCGTGGCGTTCGACGACCAGGCGCTTCATTTCGGGCAACACCGTGTTGATGCCGCCGATGGCGACCAGGGAGAGTTGGCCGAAGACGGTGGCAATCTCGACGAGTTGGCCACTGGAGGCACCGTCGCTCATCGGACGAGCCGGTGCAGCAGGATGGAGGCCGGGGCCAGGACGAGCATGGTGGGCACCAGCGGCAGGTGCAGCCAGGCGATGGCGACCATGACGACCAGGGCGATGGCGATGGCCATGGGCTTGTCGCGCAGGGGAGAGGCGATCTTCAGCGCGGTTGCTACCACCAGGCCGGACGCGGCCGCCGCCAGCCCTGCCGCGGCGCGGGCAACGACGGGTTGGTCGCTATAGCCGGCATAGAGCGAGCCCAGCGTCACCACCACGACCATGGGCAGCGAGATCAGTCCGACCACCGCGGCCACGGCGCCGAGCGGGCCGCGAAAGCGGCTGCCGAGGGCGACCGAGAAGTTGACGATGTTGGGGCCCGGCAGGAACTGGCACAGGCTGAGCAGGTCGATGAACTCGACCGGCGTCAGCCAGCGCCGCTGCTCGACCACCATGCGCCGGGCCCAAGGCAGCACACCACCAAAACCGATGATGCCGATCGACAGAAAGCCCCAGAAGATCTCGCCGACGCTCGGTGGGGTGACCCGCTCAGTCATCAGAAAGGCCCAGCGCAAACGGATATAAGTTTTACTTGGCGGATTCAAGTTTGGGAGCGAACGTCGCCGGGGGGCGTGTTTCCTGCCGCGGCTGCGGCAGCGAGAAGGCTGGCAAACTGCTCGCCTGGAGTGGCGTAGTCGAGCGTTTTCCTGGGGCGGTCGTTGAGGCT
>CAXNGD010000101.1:0-8093 GCA_964201575.1 Acetobacterales bacterium
AGGGCACCATGGCCGAGCGCATCCGCGCCGCCGGGGCCGGCGTGGGCGCCTTCTTCACGCCGACCGGCGTGGGCACGAAGATGGCCGAGGGCAAGGAAGTCCGCGAGATCAACGGCCGCATGATGGTCCTCGAACACGCCCTGCGCGGCGATATCGCGCTGGTCGAGGCGTGGGAGGCCGATCGCTGGGGCAACCTGACGTTCAAGCTCTCGGGCCGCAACTTCAACCCGGTGATGGCCACCGCCGCGGACATCACCATCGTGCAGAGCCAGCATATCGTCGAACTCGGTGCCATCGATCCGCAGCACGTCATGTGCCCCGGTTTGTATGTCGACCGGGTGATTCACATCCCGTACGGCGATCCGCCGTTCTAGAAAGGAAGAATGTTCTTTTTTGAAAAAAAGAACCAAAAAACTTTTTTCCCCTTGCTGAGTGGATAAAGTTTTTTTGCTTCTTTTTGTTCACAAAAAGAAGAGTCTTCCTTCTACCCTTCCTTTCACAGGAGACACCGCACATGGACGCGAAAGTAGCCGCCAAGGGTTGGGACCGCCTGCAGATGGCCGAGCGCGCCGCCCAGGACATTCCCGAGGGCTGGTATGTGAACCTCGGCATCGGCATGCCGACGGGCATTGCCGACTATGTGCCGCTGGACCGCGAGGTGGTGTTCCACTCCGAGAACGGCGTCCTCGGCATGGGCCCGAAGCCGCCGGAGGCCGAGCGCGATCCCTGGCTGATCAACGCCGGCAAGCAGCACGTCACCCTGCGCAAGGGCGGCAGCTTCGTGCACCACGCCGACAGCTTCGCCATGATCCGCGGCGGGCATCTGGATCTGTGCGTGCTCGGCGCCTTCGAAGTGGCCGATAACGGCGACATCGCCAACTGGGCCACCAGCGAGAACGACGCGGCTCCGGCCGTGGGCGGCGCGATGGACCTCGCCGCCGGCGCCAAGCGGCTGTGGGTGATCATGGACCACACCACCAAGACCGGCGGCAAGAAGCTGGTGAAGAAATGCACCTACCCGCTGACGGCGCTGGGCGCGGTCAAGCGCGTGATCACCAATCTCGGCGTGTTCGATGTGACCGATCGCGGCTTCGTGGTCGTTGAGCTCGCGCCGGGCGTGACGTTGGAACAGGCGCGGGCGCAGTCCGAGGCCGAACTGCATCTGCCCGCCTGATGAGTGCCGCTTCTGATGACCGGGCCGAAAGCGTCCGGCTGATCCGTGACAGTGCTGCGGGCCTGGCCCCGCGTACCGGCGATTTCCGCCGCATCCGCGCGCTGCGTTTCAACGACCCCGGCTTTGACCGCGGCGTCTGGGCGCAGATGTGCGAAATGGGCTGGCCCGGGCTGCGCCTGCCGGAAGAGGCGGGCGGCTCGGCGCTTGGCATGGCGCAGTATTGTGCGATCGCCGAGGAGATGGGCGCCGCCCTGGCGCCGGAGCCGTTGATCCCCGTCGCGATGGCAGCAAGGGTGCTGGCCGGCACGCCAGGGATCAGCAAGATCCTGACCGGAGAATTCGTGGTGATCCCGGCCTGGCAGGAGCGGGCGAATACGCTCGGTCCCGCGGGCGACACCACGGTGGCCGGCGGCCGGGCCAACGGGCGCAAGGTGTTTGTGCCGATGGCAGCCGGGGCGGATGCTTTTCTGGTCTCTGGCCGCGACGGGCTCGCGCTGGTGGAACGCGGCGCGCCCGGGCTCACCCTGGTGACCGAGCGGACCCAGGATGGCGGCAATTTCGGCACGCTCTCCCTGGTGGATGCGCCGTGCACGCCGGTGGCCGGCGATATCGCCGCGGCGCTGGAGGAAGCGAGCCTGGCCACCGCGGCTTATCTGCTGGGCGCGATGGATCGCGTGTTCGGCATGACGATGGAGTATCTCAAGACGCGGGTGCAATTCGGAAAACCGATCGGCAGTTTCCAGGCGTTGCAGCACCGGGCGGCGGATCTGAAGATCCAGGTCTCGTTGTCGCGGGCCAGTGTCGAGAGTGTGGCCGCTGCGTTGGACAATGGTTTGGCCGGGCCGGCGCGGCTGGCGGCAGTGTCGCGGGCCAAGGCGCGGGCGTCGGAATCCGGCATGCTGGTCTGCCGGCAGGCAATCCAGCTGCATGGCGGGATCGGCTATACCGACGAGGCGGATCCCGGGTTGTTTCTGCGCAAGGCGATGGTGCTGGCCAATCTGTATGGTTCCGCCGGACTGCATCGCGGGCGCTTTGCGGCATTGGCGATCGACGGCGAGGAAGGCTGATGCTCGATATCGCACGCGACGGGGCCACGCTGGTTCTGACCATGAACGAGCCGGCGCGACGCAATGCGCTGTCGATGGGGATGCGGCAGGCGTTCATCGAGGCGCTGGAGGCGGCTGAGGGCGATGCCGGAGTTCGGGTGGTGGTGATCACCGGGGCGGGCGGGCAGTTCTGTGGCGGCGGCGATATCACCGGCATGGATGTGGCGGATTTCGGGGCGGGGCGGGAGCGGTTCCGGCTGACGCATAAGCTGGTGCGTTTGCAGCTTGAGAGTGCCAAGCCGTTTGTCGCGGCGGTTGAGGGCTGGGCGGCGGGGGCGGCGGTTGGGCTGGCGATTGGCTGCGATACCGTGGTGGCCGGCGCGGGGGCGAAGTTTGTTACGCCGTTTGTGCGGATCGGGCTGATTCCGGATTACGGGCTGTTGCATACCCTGCCGCGGCGGATTGGCGAGGGGCGGGCGCGGAATATGTTTTTGTCGGCTGAGCCAGTGGATTCCGCGGAGGCGTTGCGGATCGGGCTGGTGGACCAGGTGGTGGCGGATGGCACGGCGCTGGAGCATGCGCTGGTGCGGGCGCGCAAGCTGGCCGAGGGGGCGCCGCAGGCGATTGCGATGACGCGGTCGATTTTGGCGCGCGGGCTGGTGGAGGCGTTGGAGTGGGAGCGGACCGGGCAGGCGGCGCTGTTCCTGACCGCGGACCATGCCGAGGGCAAGGCGGCGTTCCTGGGCAAGCGCAAGCCGGTGTTCAAGGGAGTCTGACGGTGGCCGAGGACTTGAACCTGTTGGACGATGACAGCTTCCGCATGGTGGTGCGGGGGTGGATCGAGGCGCATTATCCGGCGGAGTTGCGCAATCCGCCGAAGCGGCTGCATTGGTCCGAGAACAATGTCTGGTACTTCAAGCTGGCCGAGCAGGGCTGGCTGTGCCCGTCCTGGCCGCGCGAGCACGGGGGCATGGGGCTGTCCGCCGGCAAGCAGATCATCATGGTGGAGGAGTATGAGCGCCATGGGGTGGCGCGGACCAACGACCATGGGATCCTGATGGTTGGGCCGTTGCTGATCGCGCATGGGACGCCGGAGCAGCGTGAGTTCTTTCTGCCGAAGATCCTGGCCGGGGAGCATGTGTGGTGCCAGGGGTATAGCGAGCCGAATGCGGGGTCCGATCTTGCCTCGCTGCGCACCGAGGCGGTGGCGGATGGCGAGGATTGGGTGATCAACGGGTCGAAGATCTGGACCACGTTGGCCAATGACGCCAACTGGATTTTTCTGCTGGTCCGCACCGACAAGAATGCCAAGAAGCAGGAGGGGATTTCGTTTCTGCTGGTGCCGATGGATCTGCCGGGGATTACCGTTCGTCCGATCTGGACGATCGACCTGCATGACGAGTTCTGCGAGGTGTTCTTCGACAATGTCCGGGTGCCGCGCAAGTGGACGGTTGGGGCGGTCAACCAGGGCTGGACGATGGCCAAGTCGCTGTTGGGCCATGAGCGGATCTATCTCGGGTCGGCGAAGCTATCGCAGTATGCGCTGGACCGGCTGAAGACGCTGGCGGAGCGGATGGGGGTGGCTGAGGAGCCCGATTTCATTGAGCGGTATACGCGGCTGCGGCTGGAGATTGCCGATTTGAAGTCGCTGCACGCGACCTATGTCGATGTGGTGCGGCGGGGCGAGGAGCTGGGGCCGGACGTCTCGATGCTGAAGGTGATCCAGACGGAGTTGTTCCAGAAGATCACCGACACCATGCTCGACGTCGCCGGGGAGAACGCCGGGCTGCTGGAGCCGATGGAGGGGAACCGGGAGTTGAATCCTTCGGGGCTGTTCCTGCAGGCGCGGCCTTCGACGATTTATGGCGGGTCGAACGAGATCCAGCGGAATATCCTGGCGAAGAATGTGCTGCGCCTGCCGGGGTGACGGTAATTATTCTGATATCGTAACGAAATCGGCGCCGATCTGCTAGGCATTGCCGGGTCGTCGAAATTTGACGAAGGGCGGCATGAAGTGCAGCGGGCGCGGCTTGCGCTGGGGATAGACCGGGTGGCGGTGCGGCGGGGCGGTGGCGCGGGGTTTTGCGGCGCGCGGCGTGGGTTTCTCCGGGAGCGGTTTTTCAGGGCGCGATTCCGCCGGGCGGGGCGGCAGGCGGAGGGCGGGCGGCAGGTCGACGCCGAGCATGCGGCAGAGCGGGCGCAGGGTGCGGGCGATGCCGGGGGGGGGCGGCCAGGGTTTCGGCCACGCCGGGTTCGTGCAGCAGGTGGTTGAGCTGGCTGCCGAAGCCGGCGGCGCGATAGCCGAGCTGGATCACCAGCCAGAGCGGACGGCGCGGGATCGGCATGGTGACGGCGCCGCCCAGGGGGGTGGGCGCAGGTTGGGTGGGCGCCGCTTCGGCCGCGATGGCGGCGGGCTTGCGGATGCGCGGCTTGTGGCCGGCGGCGAGCCGGGCGAGCAGATGGGCGAGATTCCGGCGCGAGCGCGAGATGCGGTTCCACAGCGGGACCGTCCGGACGCCGAGGATGCGGAAGCAGGCGGCGACGAGCAGGAGAACGGACGCAAGTATAGTGTCCAGCCTTTCGGCTGTTTCGGCTTGGGTAGGAGAGCTTGCGTTCATTATACGTTCCTAGCATGGGCCGGCAGGCAACGCAAGGAAAACTTTTGCATTTCGATAAATTTATCCGACTATGGGGAAAGGATGCTCGGATCCGAGTGTCGGATCCGGCATCGCCTGGTCTGATCGCGGCCGGCCGAACCGGGCGCCAGGACGGGGCACCCGAACGTGACTGCGGATGGTGGCCATCCGCAGCCTCGGGCCGGGCGTCAGTCACGGTGGTAATCGTCGCGCATGGTGGCGGCGAAGCGCTGCGAGGTCAGGCAGCAGCGCTTGAAACCGGCGGCCCGAGCCGCAGGGGCAGGGGTCGCGGCGGCCGAGTTTTTCCACCAGTTCCTTGTCGCCATGGACAACGCGCAGGCCGCGCTTGACCTGAGTTTCGGAGTTGAAATCCCCTCCGGCGCTTGCTCAGCGGCTCAAAAGCAGTAGCGCGGGTCTAAACGGTCCTGGGTCATGGCAGCCTCCTGTCGTCTGGGCGGGGGGGACATAGCAGGGCAGCGGCGGAATTGGGAAGCGGTGTTTAGCGCGGCGATCCCGAAGACCGCGGTGATCGAGAAGGCGGTGTGAAGAGGGGAGTCTTCTTTTTGTGAACAAAAAGAAGCAAAAAAACTTTATCCATGGCGTGGACGCGCGCCGGGCTTTCTGGCACGGGGGTTCGGGTTGGCCCTGCCTGGAGGAGGAAAGTCTTTTTGCTTCTTTTTCTTCAGAAAAAGAAGATTCTTGCTTCCTGCGGGACGCGGTTATCGCCGGCGGCGATATTGGACTAGCTTGCCGGCGCAGCGACGGAGTGGCGCGACATGACGGCATTGGCGGGGCGGGTGGCCCTGGTGACGGGGGCCAGCCGCGGCATCGGGGCGGCGACCGCGGTGGAGCTGGCGCGGCTGGGGGCGCATGTGGTGCTGGTGGCGCGCACCCAGGGCGGGCTGGAGGCCACCGACGATGCGGTGCGCGCCGTGGGCGGCACCGCCACGCTGCTGCCGCTGGACCTGCGCGATGCGGCGCTGGACCAGTTGGGTCCCAGCGTGTTCGAGCGCTTCAAGCGGCTGGATATCCGGGGGTCCAACGCCGCGATCATGGGCCGGGTGACGCCGGCGCCGCATGTCGACATGCGCGACTGGGACGCGGCGCTGGCGATCAACGCCACAGCGGTGCTGCGGCTGATCCGCAGCTGCGCGCCGTTGCTGATCGCCGCGCCGCAGGGAAGGGCGCTGTTCCTGACCAGCCGGATCGTGCTGCGGCCGACGGCCTATTTCGGCATCTATGGCGCCAGCAAGGCGGCGCAGCATCACCTGGTCATGGCTTGGGCCGAGGAGACGCGGACCACCAGGCTGCGGGTCAACCTGGTCGATCCCGGCTCGGTGGCCACCGATATCCGCACCTCCGCCTTTCCGGGCGAGGACCGCAGCGCGCTGGCGCAGCCGGCGGATGTCGCGCCGGCGATTGCCGCGCTGTGCCTGGATGGCGAGGCGCGTCATGGCGAGATGATCCGGGTGAGCCCGTTGCCGGTCTAGCGGCCGGCGCCTGATCACGGCTTTGCGGTTTGGCGGCGGCCAGGGGCCGGACTATGGTGGCGCCGAGCTTGGAGAGAGGATTTCGCGCATGCGCATCACAACCCGGCTGCAACGCGCGGCCCTGCTGGCGGCATTGCTGGCCCCGGCTCCGGTGGCTGGTTCCGCCTGGGCACAGGTCCCGGCGGCGCCGAGCGAGCAGGGGGCGCGCGAGATTGTCGAGGCGATGCGGGCCTGGCTGGGGCGGCAGACCGCGGATGCGTTGGACTGGTCGGCGCTGGGGCTGCGGGTTGTGGCCGATGGCGAGACCTATCGGCTGGAGTTGCCGTTTGGCGGCAGCTATCTGGAGAACGCGCTGAAGATGGGCGAGGGCGCGGCCTCGGCGGTGGTCAAGCCGCTGGAGGGCGGGCGCTGGTCGATCGTGAGCTTCAGCCTGCCGTCCAAGCTCCAGGCGGAGGTTCGCGGCAGCAAGGACGCGGCGCCATCGGTGATGGACGTGTCGATCGAGAGCCAGCAGACGACCGGGACCTATGATCCCTCGCTGACGACGCCGTCGACGTTCCTGACCGAGGCCAGCGGGTATACTACCGCCATGCGCGGCCCCAACGGGGAGCAGACATCGCGTATCGGCAAGCTCAAGGCGCGCTCCGAGTGGCTGCCGAGCGGTCCGGGCCGGGTGACGATCCAGGGTGACAGCGCGCTGGAGGGCTATGTCAGCATCAGCCCGCTGCCGGGCGGCGAGCAGGCGAAGGTGACCATCGGCCGGCTGGGCGGGGAGACGCGGATCGAGAATTTCAATGTCGACGGGCTCAGTACGCTGCTGCGCACCGCCTTCGAGATCGGCGCCAAGGTGAAGGCGGAGAGCGCGGGCAATGCCGGCGACAGCAAGGGCAAGGGTGCGGCGCCCTCCGGCGAGGAGCAGAAGGCGCTGGCGACCCGGCTGCTGGTCCAGCTGTTCGGCATGATCGATGGGATGCAGACCGACTACAGCTATGACGACATCTGCGTCGAGGGCGGGACGATGTTCTCCGGCAGCCTGCGCCGCTTCGGGATGGGGCTGGGCTTTGGCGCGCCGGGCGGCAAGGTGGAGATCAAGCTGCGGCTGGCGCTGGAGGGGTTGGAATCGCCGATGATCCCGCCGGGTCCGTGGGTGGAGTTCATCCCGCACAAGTTGACCCTGACCCCCAGGGTTGGCGGCGTGCCGAAGGAGGCGGTGCTGGCGCTGTTGCAGCGGGCGATCGATACCGAGGGGCAGGAGATGGCCGATGCGGGCTTCGCGCTGCTGGCCGACCATCCGGTGGCGCTGGCGATTGACGACCTGCTGATGGATATCGGGCCGCTGCGGCTGAAGGGCGCGGGGGCGGTGGATGTGTCCGGGCCCGACGAGTACAGCGCCAAGGCCGAGCTGCGCGCCACCGGGCTGGATGCGCTGATCCGTCGCGCCAATGCGGTGCCGGAGCTGAAGATCGCAGCGCCGGTGCTGATCTTCCTGAAGGGCATTGCGCGGCAGGACGGCAATGAGTCCGTGTGGGCGATCAGCTATGTCGATCGGAAGATGGTGGTGAACGATACCGATCTGTCGGGTTTGATGCCGGTGAAGTAAGGAAGGCGTTCTTTTTTGAAAAAAAGAAGGCGGATTCAAGTTTGGGAGCGAACGCCGCCGGGAGGCCCTATAGGATAGGGTGTCCCGATGGGTTCTCACCGACGCGCGCTGACGATTGTTGATCGGACGACGATTGAGCTTCGTTTG
>CAXNGD010000102.1:0-8073 GCA_964201575.1 Acetobacterales bacterium
AAGCGCTGCGGCTCGCGCTGCAGCCGGGCGAGAACGGTGCCCGGTTTGCGGCTCACAGCAGCACCCGTGTCCCCGCCCGCGCCGGCCAGGACGCCGCCGCGCCAGGACGTCCGCGCAGGGTGGCGCGGGTGCGGACAAAGGCGTTCACAGTGGCGTGCCGTGCCAGGAAACGGTCCAGCACGGCAGCCAGCAGATACAGCCCGCCGACCTGCCAGGCGCGCGGCTCGAACTCCAGCGTTACATCCAGGCCGCGGCAGAAGGCACCGATGCGCGCGCCGGGCACGCGGGCGGTGCCGGGCCTGGCGCCGACCGTCAGCAGGGCCTCGATCGCCGCGCGCGTCTCGGCGGACTCGCGCAGGTCATAGAGCCTCAGCACCTCCTTCAGCGCCGCGGCCCCCTCAGCGCCACCGACGACGGAGAGGTGGCCGAGCGACAGGTGGGAGACCAGCCGCCAGAATCGGCGCTCGCGCAGCAGCGGACGCAGCGTATGGCTTGGCGCGGTCAGGCAGGTGATCTTGGTGATCGCCGACACGCCTTCCATCAGGCGCATGCGGGGATGGCCGCCGCCGAATTGCAGTTCGCTGGGCAGGTCGCGGTTGGTGCACAGCGCGTCGATCGACAGGACGGCGTCGCCGGGAGCATCGGGATCGAATTGCGGGTCATCCGGGGCGATGAAGGCCTCGCCGCCGCGCAGCGGTGCCGCAGCGTCACGCCGGACGACGTGGTAGAAGCCGCCGGGCACCCCGGGCTCGGGGTCGCCATGGGTGAGGCGGTAGAACGGCCGCCAGGGCCGGAAACTGCCGTCCGGGCGGGTCTCGCGGACGCGCTGGACGCTCCAGACCTCCATCGCGCCGGGGCGGCGGACATCGGGGACCACGCGGTACTCGGTGGCGGCATGGCTGAGCGGCGCCGGCTCGCAGCGCTGCGGGAACAGGTTGACCACCGGGGTGCATCCCAGCGCCAGGCTGTCCGCGGCGACGACGCGCTCCAGCTCCGGCATGGCGCGATCGAGATAGACGAAGACTTCCATCCGGTTGCCCCCGGAGGCCAGCGTCTTGCCCTCCATGCGGGTGAGGTCGACGAACATGAATTTTTCCGGGAAGGCGAAGTATTCGGTCAACAGGCGGAAGCCGGAGAAGCTGCGCGCTGGCCACGGCAACAGCGCCTCCTCCGGCGCGAAGCCGACCGGGACCACGCTGTCGGCGGGCGCGATCACCGGGTTTGCATCGGTCGGGCCATCGGCATAGGCGACGGACAGGGTGTGGCCGCACAGCAACTCGTACAGCGGCAGCGAGATGTTGGGGGCGGCGCGCAGGAAGAAACGCAGCCGGTCCATGCCGAGCTGGGCGAAGCTGGCCTCGGCATTGGCACAGCGCAGGACGATGCGCAGCACCGCCACGGCACCGGCGGCCAGAGGATTGGCCGGGGCAGCGAGCGGCAGGCCGGAGAGGCGGACGCTCTCGATCTCGACCGGCCAGAGCGTGGTGGGATAGGAGGTGCGGAAGCGGCAGGTCTCGCCGCGGACCGGCTCGCTGTCCAGCGCGAGCCCAGGGGCGATGTTGAACGGCACCATCATTTCAGGCTGGCTCTGGAACTGCACCACGCTGCAGGACGGCACCGGGGCGAGGTAGTGCGGATACAGCACGCCGAGCAGGGCGTCGGTCAGCTCGGGGAACTCGTCGTCCAGGCGATGGTGGACGCGCGCCGCAAGGAAGGCTGCGCCATCGAGCAGGCGGGCGACATGCGGGTCATCAACGGCGTCGGCGGACAGGCGCAGGCGGCCGGCGATCTTCGGATGCGCCTCGGCGAATTGCGCCGCCAGGCGACGGATCGCATTCAGCTCGCGATCGTAATAGGGCAGCAGCGCGTCGGACATGCGGACCTGCCTCAGACGGGATCGGCGGTGGCGACGAAGACGTCGGCGGTGGTGGAGTCCATGGTGGTGTCGAAGGCCACAGGTTCCGGCGCGGGATCGGCGTGCAGCAGGCCGTCGATGCGCAGGCGTAGCGTGGCCTCCAGCTTGTCGTCGCTCTCAATCAGCGACACCTTCACGCTGAGCATGCGCGGTTCGAAACGGCGCACCGTGGCCTCGACCTCGGCGCGGAAGGCCTCGCGCCGGCCGGGCTCGTTCATGGCGCCGGCGGTGAAATCCGGAATGCCGAAACCGAGCGGCGAGGCTGCCAGCTCGGTCAGCTCGGCGGGCCAGGAGCGCCAGCGCCGTCGCGCGTTCAGCAGCACCTCGAGGTCGCGGCGCACGGAGCCGCGCAATGCCTCCATTGCCTCGCCGGTCGACATCGGCACGTCGCGCGGCTGGTCCGGCGCATCGTCGATCAGCCGGTCCAGCAGCGGCAGCTGAGCGCGCGGTTCGGACCGGCGGCCGCTGTCGCCGCGCTGACCTTCGCCCATCCCGGCATCAGCGGCGCGGCCGCCGCTTCTGCCGCTCACTCGGCGAATTCCAGAGTGGTGAGGTCCATGATGCCGACGGCCTCCTCGCCGACCAGGAACACACGCTGTCCGACGCCGCGGACCGGGCCGCCATCGTCGATCCAATCGGTCTCGCGCCCGAGCTTGAGCACATCGGCCAGGGCGGCATCCTCGCTGCCGTAGATGGCGGGAAGGTAGACATCGCCGTCCGGGCCGGCGCGCACCGACATGGTGGCGCGCCGCCACAACAGGTCGCGCGCGCGCTTGGGGGGATGGAACTCGATGCTGTCCACGCGCTCGGTGGGGATCCAGTAGTATTTGCCGGTGGTGGTCAGCACCTCGAAACTGCCGGCGCACAGGTCGTCGGCATCGCGCAGGTCGTCGAACGCGGCATCGCCGGCATGACCCGAGACGCGCGGGCGTCCGGCCTCGGCTTCGGCAGCGAGCTTGGCGGCCTCGGCCACGTCGCCGGCGCGCAGGGCGACCTGGGCGGCGAGCTGAAGGCGCTGGGTGTCGGTGGGTTCGCCGATGAATTCCGGCACGCGGCCGTCGCGGCGCAGCTGGCGGCGGGCCATGTCGGCGCGCAGCAACTGGCGGAATTCGGCGACGACCACCGCCACCTCCGGCTCTACCTGGCTGGCGGCGTCCAGGATGACGTCGGCGCGTTCCAGATTGCCGGCAAAGACCAGCAGCTCGGCCAGCAGCACCCGGGCGGCGATATCGGTTGGCGCCTTGCGCACGGCCGCGTTCGCCGCGTCCACCGCCGCTGCCAGGTTTCCGACCCGGAACAGGGCCCCCGCCGTCTCGCCCATACCCGACATGCTGTCCTGCTCCTTCGTTGTCAGCTGCGCGACCCGCCGCCGGTTGTCGGTCCGTTGGCCGCGCCCGTCAACGCGCGGCTCCGGGCGCGGCGATGTCGGTTACCAGGCGGAACTGGGCCGAGACATCGTCCAGCTGGAAATGCGGCTGCATCTGGATGATGCAACCGTAGACGCCGGGCTTGCCCGGACGTTCCTGGACCGTGACCTTGCCGGCGACCAGCGGATAGCGCGAGCGGGATTCGCTGGTGACGTTGATGTTGGTGTTCACGTAGCGGCCGATCCAGCGTTGCAGTTGCTGTTCGATTTCCTCGGCGGTGCGGAAGGCGCCGACCATGTCGCGGCCGAGCATCTTCACGTAATGGGCGAAGCGGGAGACGCACAGCATCGTGTTCAACTGCGCCGAAAGCCGCGCATTGGCCGAGGCGGCCTGGCCGGTGGGGCCGTGGTACTGCTGTGGCAGTTGCAGGCTGCGCACCGCGCCGAACACCGCCTCCTCAGCGAAGGGAATGGCCGACAGCGGCATCAGCCCGGCATCGACCAGGGAGCGCTCCTGGCGGTCGGTCAGCACCACATCCAGCGACGGGCGCACCCAGACCTCGCCGCGATCGGTGCCGAAGGGTTCGAGCACCATGCCGTCAACCAGCCCCCCGGCACGCTGGTCGGTGTCAAGCCCGCGGACATCGGCCGGCCAGGTGAAGTTGGCGAAGGCACGCACCACGGTTGCGGCAAAGCCGTAGACGGCGCCGGACCAGACGCGGCTGGCGGCATCGGGGGCGTATTCGCTGTAGCGCCAGCCCTCGGCGCGCAGGTCGTCGTCATCCCAGGGCGGGCGGGCCAGCACGCGCGGCAGCGCCACGGCAAGGAAGCGGATGTCGTCCTGGCTGAACAATCCACGCCAGCGGGCGTAGTCGGCGCTGCGCATGGCGGCGGCGGGGTCCTGGACGCCAGCCAGGTCGGCGAAGCTGTCGAGTTCCAGCAGTTCCGGCGCCGCGCACAGGACGGTGGGGGTGAAGGCGGCGGCGGCGACCGCGGCGAGCAACTTCAGCACGGTCACGTCGTCGGTGGGTGCCGCGGCGGACGGGCGGTGGCGCACCTCGTGGTCGATGACCAGCAAGCCATAGGGCTCGCCGCCGGGGGAGCCGAATTCCTCCTCGTAGATCTTGCGGAACAAATGGCTCTGGTCGAACTCAGCGGCGCGCTCGAGATCCCGCGCCACTTCGGCCCAGGCGACGTTCAGCAGCTTGACCTTGATGCGGTTGGAGGGGTCGATCGGCTCGACCAGCCAGCTCAGGCCGCGCCAGGAGCCTTCGAGCTTGCGCAGCCGGGCGGTGTGCAGGATGGCGTCGATCTGGACCGATAGCAGCGCATCGATGGCCGCGATGTCGCGATCCAACGCCCCGCGCAGTGCCGCGGGATCGCCGGCCAGGCCCATGGCGCGGGCACTGCCGAACCAGGCGCCCAGCGGATCGGTGATGCCCACCAGGAATGCGGCCAGCGCTTCGGCGGCGATGCGGTGCGCGGTGGTGAAATACCGGCCTGACAGCACGGCATCGCGCAGGGATTCCTGATCAGTTGGCGGTTCGGCGGCGTGCGAAGCGACATCCTCCGCCATGGCGGCGGCGTCGGCAGCGGCTGGCTGACTGGCCATGTCGAGGGCGGCGGCGAGCACATCGGCCCCGCTGGTGTTGCCGGAAAACAACGAACCCGCCGGGACTTTCGACCCGGCGGGCAGGTTGCCCGGTGGTACGCCAATCGTGTCGTCCTCGTCCGGCACGGGGTGTTCCGCGTCCGCGCCGGGTTGGGATCAGGCCTTTTGCGGGATGCGCGCAACCATGCGCAGGCTGGTTGTCAGCTCTTCCATCTGCAGCCAGGGCCGCAGGTAAGCGACCGCGTTATACGAGCCGGGTTTGCCGGGGATTTCCTTGACCTCGATCTTGGCCTCGCGGAGCGGGTACTTCGCCTTGGATTCCTGGCCGGCATTCTCGTTGGAATTGACGTAGTTCTTGATCCAGCGGTTCAGCCAGTTTTCGCAGTCGGTCGCCTCCATGAAGCTGCCGATCTTGTCGCGCGCCATCACCTTGAGATAGTGCGCAAAGCGGCTGCTGGCCATGATGTAAGGCAGGCGGGCGGAGATGGCGGCGTTCGCGGTGGCTTCCGGACGGTCGTATTTCTTCGGCTTCTGCACCGTCTGGGCCCCGAAGAACACCGCGTAATCGGTGTTCTTGTAGTGGCACAAAGGCAGGAAGCCCTGGTTCGACAGCTCGAACTCGCGGCGGTCGGTGATGCCAATCTCGGTCGGGCACTTGGCGTCCATGTCGCCATCGTCCGAGGTGAAGACGTGGGTGGGCAGGCCCTCGACCTTGCCGCCACCCTCGGCGCCGCGGATGGCCACGCAGAAGCCCGACGTGGCGAAGGAAGCGGTCATGCGCACGCCCATGGTGTAGGCGGCGTTCATCCAGCAATAGCTGTGGTGGCTCATCGCCACGGCGGCGCCGTTCTCATCATAGGGCGCCTCCTCGTAGTTGAACTCCTCGATCGGCTTGGTTGCCGCACCGTACGGCAGGCGCGCGATCACCCGCGGCAGCACCAGGGAGACGAAGCGAGAGTCTTCGCTTTCGCGGAAGCTGCGCCACTTGGCGTATTCCTGGGTCTCGAAAATCTTGGCGAGGTCACGCGGCTTGGAGAGTTCGGTCCAGTCGCTGAAGCCGAACATCTGTGCGCCGGCGGCCGAGATGAAGGGCGCGAAGGCGCCGGCGGCGACATTGGAGATCAGCCGCAGCGTCTCGACGTCGTCCGGGTGGTTGGTCCATTCGTAGTCGCCGATCAGCGATCCGTAGGGCTCGCCACCCGGGGTGCCGAACTCGTTCTCGTAGATCTTCTTGAACAGCTGGCTCTGGTCGAATTCGACGGCCTTGGTGAGGTCGCGGGTGAGGTCGCGCTTGGAGGCGTTCAGCACACGGATCTTCAGCGAGGTGCCGGTCTCCGAATTCATTACCAGATGATTCAGGCCGCGCCAGGAGCCCTCGAGCTTGAGGAACTTCTCCTGGTGAATAATCTCATTGAGCTGGGCCGACAGCTTGCGATCGATCGCGGCGATGGCGCGGTCGAAGGTGCGGGTCAGGTTCTTGTCGAAGGTGACCGTGCCGGCGAGCGCCTGCTCCATCAGGGTCTTGACCAGGTCCTGGGCCCGGTCGGGCTCGGTCTGCTTGGTGGCGGCCACGACCTGATCAAGGAAGCTCAGGCCGCCTTCGGTGGTAGCTGCACCTGTGCCGGCGGGATCGGATTGGGTCTGTGACATCGCTCAGCCCTCCTTCTTGGCGAGACCGAGTTCACCCTGGAACTTCTTCATCTCGTCCTCGTTCTTCAGGACCTGCTCCAGCAGGTTCTCAAGGTCCTCGGACCGGTCGACCTTGGTCATCAGGTCCCGCAGCTTGTTGCGCGTTTCCATCAGCGCCTTCAGCGCCGGCACCTGTTCGGCAATGCGCGCCGGTTCGAAATCGTCCATCGAGTTGAACTTCAGGTCGACGGACATCTGGCTGCCGTCATCGGCCAGCTTGTTGTCGACCTTCAGCTTCACGCCGGGCGTCATGCGCGCCATGACGTCGTTGAAGTTGTCGCGGTCGATCTGGATGAACTTGCGCTCAGCCATCGGGCGCAGCGGCTGGGTGGGGTCGCCGGAGAAGTCGCCCATCACGCCGACGACGAACGGAAGCTCGCGCACAACCTGCGCGCCCTCCGTCTCGACCTCGTATGTGATGTGCACGCGGGGCTTGCGCACCCGGTTCAGCTTGTCATGAACGCTGGCACTCATCGCTATCTCCCCAACCGATCCGGAATTTCATGTGCGCGCAGCATCACACGCATCGCGAACGACGCCACGCGCGCCGATTTCAACTGCGAGCTTAGACAGGCCGGGCAACATCGGTCAATGAAGCTTTCGTGTCCAAACCCCTGCGATCCCACACAAAGCCAATCACCTGCGGATGCGCTATTCCTTCGGCTCGCTCGGCTCGAGCGAACGGATGCCGAGCTGCATCAGGATGTTGTCGCGCACACCGGCATCGGCAACGAGTTCGGCCAGCAATTCGGGCCAGCTCATGCGGCCGCGGCGGATCGCCTCCTGCAGGGTATAGGCGATCGGGGATTGCGGCTCGGTCTTGCGAAAGAATTCGGCGATCCGCGCCAGCTCCTTCAGCATGTCCTCGCGATTGACCACCGTGCCAACCGGTCCCCGGGCAACCTGGCCGCCCCCGGAAGCCGCGGCCTCGTCCGCCGGTGCGGCGGCATCCGTGTCCTGCGCATCCGCTTCAGTTTCATCGGGATCGCCGGCCGGCGCGAACTTGGACACCACGGTGAGCAACGCATCGAGCAGGTTGCGGACGGCGCTGGTTGGGGGGCCGTCATGGCCGGCCTTGGCGTCAAGCACGGCGCCCATCGCCGTCCACTCGCGCAGGGCGGCGCGCAGGGACCGGCGCAGCACCGCGAAATGGGCCTGTCCGGCCGCCCTGGCCTCCCCATCCACCGTGTCCAGCGGCAAGACCCCGGCGGCCAGCTTCTGTTTGGCGCGCGCGGCATCGACGGTGCTGAGCTGCTCGGATTGTTCGTATTGCCAATAGGCGAGCGGCCCACCGTCCGGCCGCTTGAACAGCGCCATCTTGCGCAATGGCTGTGCGAGGGTGCCGTCGCCGCCGCAATGGCGCGTGGTGCGCGACCTCGCGGTGCAGGCTCTGACCACCAAGAGCAAGGACCTCGAAGTCGCCGCCTGGCTCACCGAGGCGATGGTGCGCAGCGACGGGCCGCGCGGCATCGCTGCCGGCGCCCATCTGAT
>CAXNGD010000103.1:0-8048 GCA_964201575.1 Acetobacterales bacterium
ACAGCGCGGTGTGCACATAGGCCACACTGTCTAGCTGGGCCTTGATGGCTTCGTTCACGCGCGCGTCGCCGTGGCCGAGGCAGGCGACGGCGGCGCCGCCGGACCCGTCGATGATCTGGCGCCCGTCCGCGCCGACCAGGTACATCCCCTTGCCGGAGACGGCGATCGGCGGGGTTGCGAACTGGCTGCGGTGCAGGATGCGGCTCATGTGACGTGTCCTTCGCTAAATCGTCGTGGCGAGCTTGCGCCGGGCCGAAAGCGCGTTCAACCGTTCTTGACACACCCCTGGCCCGACTGTAGCAAGCACTGCCTCCCGGCGCGCAAACTTGCCGGGTGAGGAGCGTATGAGCGAAGAACGGGACGGTAGTGATCGGCCCCGCAACACCCCTGGGCAACCGCCTGGCGGGTCGTTCGAGGATCGGTTGGGTGCCGCCCGGCGCAGGCAGGGGCTTGAAGAGGCTGGAGGCAACTCCGGCCCCGGATTGTCGCCTGCCCAGGGCAGTGCCCTGGGCATGGGTCTGCGGGTGGGGGTTGAGCTGGTG
Source organism: Acetobacterales bacterium (assembly GCA_964201575.1). Taxonomy (GTDB): domain Bacteria; phylum Pseudomonadota; class Alphaproteobacteria; order Acetobacterales; family Acetobacteraceae; genus CAMDGX01. Next base: position 543 of record CAXNGD010000103.1, read on the forward strand.
TCGGCATTGGCCGTGGCGGTTGCCATTGGCTGGTATCTCGACAAATGGCTTGGCACGAAGCCGTTTCTGCTGATGCTGTTCGTCGTTCTGGGGGGCGGGGCCGGGGTGGCCAATGTGTGGCGGCTGGTAGCGCCGCCCAAATCGCCCCGCCGCGACGAACCGCCCAGATCGGGCGGGGGCTGACAACGGATCGGATTTCTGGCCGCGAATCCCGCGGCGACTTGGCGCAAAGGACGGGACGTGGCCGCCGAAGGACAAGCGATCGACGCGCTCGGGCAGTTCAAGCTGTCTCCTGTGTTGGGGGCCCTGGGCCACTCGGTCAACTTCACCCAGGCGAACCTTTTCATGGTCGTCGCCGGGCTTCTGACCATTGGGTTGCTGTATTACGGGGCGCGCCCGCGCGCGATCGTGCCTGGCCGCCTGCAGGCGCTGGCCGAGTTGTCGTACGAGGGCATCCTGAAGATGTGCACCGACCAGATCGGGCCGGAAGGGCGTGCCTTCTTCCCGTTCGTGTTCACGCTGTTCTTCTTCGTGCTGATGGGCAACCTGCTCGGCATGATGCCGTATGCCTTCACCTATACCAGCCACATCGCGGTGACCTTCGCGCTGGCGGCAACGGTGATCGTGCTGGTCACCGTGGTGGCGCTGCGCATCCACGGCATGCACTTCTTCAGCTACTTCTTTCCGGATGGCGCGCCGAAGCTGCTGGCGCCGCTGATCATCCCGGTCGAGGTCATCTCGTATCTGTCGCGCCCGGTCAGCCTGTCCATTCGTCTGTTCGCCAACATGGTCGCCGGCCACGTAATGCTGAAGGTGTTCGCCACCTTCGTGGTGATGCTGGCCGGCGCCGGCTCGGTCGGCTTCGTTGCTGCCGTGTTCCCGCTCGGGCTGAACGTGGCGCTGATCGGGTTTGAGTTCCTCGTGGCGTTCCTGCAGGCTTACGTGTTTGCCATCCTGACCTGCATCTACCTGCACGACGCGGTGCATCTGCACTGAGACCGGTTTTCGTCCGGACGCGCTGGCGCTGCCGGCCCGTCCTGCTAACCTCGCCTAGCCTCGTTTCGCTGACCTGACCCCATCTTGCTGACTCGAAAGGACTGATCCTATGGAAGTGGCCGCCGCTAAGGCACTTGGTGCCGGTATTGCCGTGATCGCGCTTGCGGGCGTTGGCATCGGCATCGGCAACATCTTCTCTGCGCTGGTGACCAGCGTGGCGCGCAACCCGTCGGCCCGTGACCAGGTGTTCGGCCTGGGCATCCTTGGCTTCGCGCTGACGGAAGCCGTGGCGCTGTTCGCGCTGCTGATCGCGTTCCTCATCCTCTTCACCTGATCGCGAGGGGTGCGGACATGTTCCGCCCAGCACGCATGACCCGCCGGTCGTTTGCGGGGCGCTGGACTTTCACGGGCGTGGCAACGGCCGCGCTGGTCACGGCATTGAGCCTCTTCTCGGCCGCCCAGGCAGCAGCCCCGGCGGCGGAGAAGAAGGGCGGCATGCCGCAGCTGGATTTCGCCAACCCGCTGACCATCTCCCAGGTGGTCTGGTTGGCGATCATCTTCGTGGTGCTCTATCTGCTGCTGTCCCGCTGGGCCTTGCCGCAGGTAGGCGCGGTGCTTGAGCAGCGCGCCAGCCGAATCCAGGGCGACCTGCAGGCGGCGCAGAGCGCCAAGGCATCGGCTGACGGCGCCGTGGCCGAACTGACCGCCGCGACGCAGCAAGCCCAGGCAACTGCCCAGGCCGAGATCGCCGGTGCGGTGGCCACGGCCACTGAGGCCGCCGCCGCCCAGACCGCGACACTCAATGCGCGGCTGGAAAAGCAACTGGCCGAAGCCGAGGGGCGCATCAGCGCCGCACGTGCTGCGGCCGTGGGGGCGCTGCGCAACGTCGCCACCGACACGGCGACCGCCGTGGTGGTTCGCCTGATTGGCAGCGCACCGCTGGCAAGCTCGGTTGAGCAGGCTGTCGATGCCGCACTTGCCGCCCGTCGGGCCTGAGGAGACGCGCGATGGGCCATCAATACGGCTTCTGGAATGACCCGGCGACCTGGGTCGCAGCGGCGTTTGTCATTTTCTTCGTCCTGTTCGGGTCGAAGGTTTGGGCGGCCCTGACCGGCATCCTGGACAAGCGCGCCGAGCAGGTTCGCACCGAACTGGCTGAGGCGCAGAAGCTGCGCGCTGAGGCGGAGGCGCTGCTGGCCGATGCCAAGGCACGTCGTGAACAGGCGTTGGTGGATGCCAAGGCGCTGATGCAAAGCGCCCGTATCCAGGCCGGACAGCTCGCCACGGCCGCTGCGGCCGATGCCGAGGCCGCCGCTTCACGGCGGGAGCGGATGGCGGTGGAGCGTATCGCGACTGCCGAGAAGCAGGCGGTTGACGAGGTTCGCATCCTGGCCGCCGAAGTGGCCGCCACCGCGGCTGAGCGGGTGATCCGCGAGAGCCTCACCGCCGAAGCTGGCAGCGCCCTGGTCGATCGCGCCATCGCCAGCCTGCCGACAGCATTGGCGCCGCGCCGCGCGGCCTGATAATTGCGGGCAGACGACGATCGGGGCGGCTCCATCTGGAGCCGCCTTTTTCCGTTTGGGCGCCGCGACCCAACAGGATGCTCGTATGACCGCCGATCCCGCAGCCAGGTTCGGACGCGCAGTGTCGCGTCCTGTTGCAGCGCGCGCGGACTCCTCGACACGTGATCGAACCAAGGCCAATCTCCGATGATGCAAACCGCCGCAGATGTCCTCGTTGCCTTCCTTGCCGCCCAGGGTGTTGATCGCGCGTTCTGCGTGCCCGGCGAGTCCTATGTGGCGGTGCTTGATGCGCTGTACGACCACCCCACCATCGACCTTGTCACCTGTCGCCACGAATCGGGTGCCGGCTTCATGGCCCTGGCGGATGCGCGGCTCACGGGGGTGCCGGGCGTCGCGTTGGTCAGCCGTGGCCCCGGGGCCTGCAACGCCGCCATCGCGATCCACACCGCCCAGCAGGACTCGGTCCCAGTGCTGCTGATCGTCGGCCAGGTCGAGGCGCGCGACCTGCGCGCCCGCGCGTTCCAGGAGATCGACTATTCGCGCATGTTCGACGGCGTCGCCAAGTTCATCGGCGAAGCCACCAATGCCGAGCAGGTCCCAGAGCTGCTGGCCCGGGCCTGGTCTGCCATGCTGACCGGCATTCCGGGTCCGGCGGTGCTGGCGCTGCCGGAGGATGTCCTGGCCGCGGCGTGCGCGCGGGCGCCATTGAGTCCGGTGGTGACCAGCGACGCAGCACCCTCACCGGCCGTCGCCGACCATCTGGCCGAGTTGCTGCGCGCGGCCGAGCGTCCGATCGTCATCGCCGGCGGCGATCTCGACCGGCCTGGTGGCCGCGAAGACCTATTGGCCTTCGCCGAGCGCTGGCACATCCCGGTGGCGGTCAGTTTCCGGCGCCAGGACCTGTTCCCGAATGACCATCCGCTGTACGCGGGCGACATGGGGCTTTCCAATCCCCCGGCGCAACGCGATGCCTTTGCCCGCGCCGACCTCGTCGTGGCCCTGGGCACCAGGCTGGGCGACATCACCACCCAGGGCTACAGCTTCCCGCACGCTGGACAGCGTCTAGTTCACATCGTCCCGGATGCCGCTTGGCTCGGCTGGCGGTTTCAGACCGAGCTGGCTCTGGCCGCCCACGCCCTGCCGACGCTGGGCGCGCTGGTCCAGCGCAATGCCGCGGCACCGCCGGGTCGCGCCGCCTGGAACGCCGAGCTGCGCCGGCTGCAGTCCGCCGATGCCGGCTGGACACCACGCACCGCCACGGATGGCGTGGTGTTCCCCAATATCGTGGCGGCCCTCGGCCCGCGCCTGCCGGACGATGCCATCGTGACCCTGGATGCCGGAACCTTCGGCGCGCCGTTCTACCGCAAGGTCGCATGGCGCGGCACGCAGCGCCTGCTTGCGCCGATCGCGGGCTCGATGGGCTACGGCATGCCCGCCGCGGTGGCCGCGGCACTGCGCCATCCCCGCCGTACCGTCATCTGCGCCGTGGGCGATGGCGGCTTCCTCATGACCGGCAGCGAACTCGCCGTGGCCGCGGCGCGCGGGGCCGCGCTCAAGGTCCTGCTCAGCGAGAACGGCAGCTATGCCTCGATCCGCATCCACCAGGAGCGCGCCCATCCCGGCCGGGTCTTGGGCACCGACCTGATCAACCCTGACCTCGCCATGATGGGTGCTGCCTATGGCTACCCGGTCATGGTGGTGCGCGAGGAGTGCGAGGTCCCGGCATTGCTCAATGCGCTGACCGCGCCAGGACCGCTGTTTGCCGTCGTGCACACATCGCTATCGGCCGTGCTACCCGGCGGGTCGGACAGCAGGGCGCGTTCCTAGAGCAATATCCGATCAGGCGGGAACGCCTGATCGGAAGATTTGCGTTCTTGATCAAGAAGCTAGAGCGAAAGGCGACCGCCTATCAGGTGCGCTTTCGCTCTAGGCGCTACACCACCTTCTTGGCGCGCAGCCCCGCGATCCCCGCGGGATCTAAGCCAAGCTCGCCGAGGATGGCATCGGTATGCTCGCCCTGTTCCGGCGTTGTGTTGCGCACCTCCCATTTCGAACGGCTCATGCTGATCGCCTGGCCAACCAGCCCCACCGGGCCCTTTGTCGGGTGCTGCACCTCGCGCGCCATGCCGAGATGGCGGACCTGCGGATCGGCGAAGACCTGGTCCATCGCGTAGATCGGACCGCATGGCACGCCGGCGGCGTTCAACGCCTCGATCCAGGCGGCGGAGCTTTGGCCCCTGGTCACGGCCTCGATCTCGGCGTTCAAGGCGCGACGGTTCTTCGAGCGTCCGGTGTCCGAGCTGAAGTCCGGATGCGCCACCAGGTCCTCGCGACCGATGGCCTTGCACAGGCGGCGATAGATTTCGTTGCCGGCCGCGGCGATGTTGATGTGGCCGTCGCTGGTGGCGAAGACGCCGGTGGGGATCGATGTCGGATGGTCGTTGCCGGCCTGCTCGGGCACCTCGGCGCCGATCGTCCAGCGTGCCGCCTGGAAGTCCAGCATGGCGATCTGCGCGCCGAGCAGCGAGCTTTGCACCCATTGGCCCTTGCCGGACACTTCCCGGTCGAGCAGTGCGATCAGGATTCCCATGGCCGCGAAGATCCCGGCGGTCAGATCGGCGACGGGGATCCCGACGCGAACCGGCCCCTGTCCCGGCAGCCCGGTGATGGACATCAGGCCGCCCATGCCCTGGGCGATCTGGTCGAAGCCCGGCCGGTCGCGATACGGGCCGTCCTGGCCGAAGCCGGAGATCGAAGCGTAGACGAGGCGGGGGTTCTTCGCCTCTAGCTTGGCCCAGTCGATCTTCAGGCGGTCCTTGACGTCCGGGCGGTAGTTCTCGACGACGACGTCGGATTGGGCGACCAGCTTGTAGAAGATGTCGCGGCCTTCGGGCGCTTTGAGGTCCAGGGTCAGGCTGCGCTTGTTGCGGTGCAGGTTCCAGAAATCGGGGCCGTGGCGGGCGCCACCGAGGCCGGCGTCGCCTTCCGGTGCCTCGATCTTGATCACCTCGGCGCCCCAGTCGGCCAGTTGGCGCACGCAGGTCGGGCCGGCGCGGACGCGGGTGAGATCGAGCACCTTGAAGCGGGCCAGTGGGAGAGTTGACGGCGGGAGAGCTGATGAGGGCTGGGTCATGCGAAGATCCTCGGCAAACGTTCAGTCGTCGGCGGCACCTGGCAGGCGTGGCGGCGGCGAGGCCGCCGGAACGAACGCCGTGCGTCGTTCGCGCGGCACCTCGGCGCGCAGCATCATGCGCCAGGCGGTGAACAATGCCATCCCCGCGAAGACGAGGACGAGATAGTGGAACAACCCCGCAGGCCCCACACGCTCCATCACCAGCCCGCCCACGAACGGTCCCACCGTGGCGCCTGCCGACCAGGCGAGCAACAGCGCGCCTGCGGCCGCCACGGCATCGCCGCTGTCCAGCCGGTCATTGGTGAGCCCCGCCCCCAGGCCATACAGCGGCGCGGCCAGCCCAGACAGCAGCGCCCCCAGCACCATCAGCACCAGGATCGGCGCCGCACCGACCAGCAGGAACCCCACCGCCGCGGTCCCGGCACCCAGCAAAGCCATCAGCGCCACCGGCCGCCGCCCGATCCGGTCGGACAGCATGCCCGCGGGCATCTGGATCACCAGCCCGGCGACATTCGCGGCAACCGCGAACATGCCCACCATCGCCGCGCCATGCCTAAGGCTTTGCAGGTAGACCGGCGAGAGCTCATGAAACGTGCTGTTGGCTAGGCCGGCGGAGACGCCGCAGGCCCAGCCCACCGGCGAAATCCGGAACAGCGCCAGCAGGCCCATGCGGGTACCCTCGACCACGGCGGTGGCGCCGGAGTTGCGCACCGCGAAGCGCTCACCGGCCTGGCCGGCGGCGTACAGGCTGCCTGCCGTGGCGCCATACAGCACGGTGTTGCGGATGATCGTGTTGAGGTGGCTTTGGAGGGTGCAGCCGGCGCGCACACCCTCCTCGGCCTCGCGCCGGATGCGCTCAAGCGCTGCCCGCAGACCAGATTTCCCATCCGCCACGGCGAAGGTGCAATCGACCACACAGGCGGATGCGCCCATCGTCTCGCGCATCGCGGCGAACTCGGCGGTGGAAAGAACCGGCGATTCCAGCTGCAAGAGGTCAAACTGGCTGCTGTCCTCGTCCATCACATTGCCGAGATTGCCCAGCCGGGTCTTCAGCGTCATCACCCGGGTTTCGCGCAGGCTGTCGATCGGCGGGTTGGTGACCTGGGAAAAACCCTGACGGAAATAGTGATGCAGGCCGCGGTACTTCTCCGACAGCACGGCCAGCGGCGTGTCGTCGCCCATGCTGCCAACGGCGTCCTGGCCGTCCTCCACCATGGGATGCAGGATCATCTCCAGCTCCTCCAGCGTAGTGCCAACCGCAAGCTGCCGGCGACGAAGTTCCTCGCGGTCGTAGAATACTGGCTCGGGCGCATCGGTCTTGACGATGTGGTCGATCTGCCGGATGCGCTTTGCCCATTCGCCGAAGGGCTGGCGGGCGGCAAGCATGTCCTTCATCGCCTCGTCGGTGAAGAAGGTGGCGGTGTCCAGGTCGACGCCGATGGACTGGCCGGGGCCGACGCGGCCCTTCTCGACGATCTCGCTCTCCTCCAGCTTCACCATCCCGGCCTCGCTGCCGACGATCAGCAGGGCGTTGCGGGCGATAGTGTAGCGCAGCGGCCGCAAGCCGTTGCGATCCAGCCCTGCAATGACCCAGCGCCCGTCAGTGGCGGCAAGCGCCGCCGGGCCGTCCCAGGGCTCCATCACCGAGTTGCAGTACAGGAACATGTCCCGGTACGCCTGCTTCATCGTGGCGTCGTTGCCGATGCTGCCATTGGCACCTTGGTGGAACGCACCAGCCGCTTCGTCGTCCTGGTGCGCATGCCGACCCGCAAGGCCGATGTCGCCGCCAGCGCGTTCGCCGGCGCGCTGAATGCCATTCCCGCTCCGCTGCGCAAGACGCTGACCTACGACCAG
>CAXNGD010000104.1:0-8034 GCA_964201575.1 Acetobacterales bacterium
ACAAACTCAGCAGTCTGGTCTGGGACAGCTACGACGCCATCGTCCAAGCATGCAAAGACGCATGGAACTTCCTCGCGGAAGACCCAATGCGGATCGCATCCATCAGACATAGGCAGTGGGCGTGTGTCAGAAGCTAGGGCGGTTGGTATCAGCCGCCATAGCCACGCGGATGCGCAGCCCGCCAGGCCAGGGCGGTGGCCACGATGTCGTCCAGCGCCGCATGGCGCGGCACCCAGCCGGTGTCGCGCATGATCCGGGCGGGGCTGGCCACCAACCGCGCGGGATCGCCCGCCCGGCGTGGTGCCAGGCGATGCGGCACCGCGCGGCCGCTGACCCGCTGCACGCTCTGGATCACCTCCAGCACCGAATTCCCGGTGGCGGTGCCGAGATTATAGGTCACGCTGCCCTGGTCCAGCCGCGCCAATGCCGCCAGATGGGCGGTGGCGAGGTCGCTGACATGGATATAGTCGCGGATGCAGGTGCCGTCCGGCGTGTCGTAGTCGTCGCCGAACACCGCAAGTTCGCCGCGCCGCCCGAGCATGGCGTCGATCGCCAGCGGCACCAGATGCGTTTCCGGCCGATGGTCCTCGCCCAGCCGCCCGGCGGGATCGGCCCCGGCGGCGTTGAAATAGCGCAGGCAGGCCGAGCGCAGCCCATGCACCCGGTCCGCCCAGCCGAGCGCCCGCTCCAGCATCCACTTGCTCTCGCCATAGGGCGAGCCCGGCGCAATGCTGGTGTCCTCATCGATGGGCATCCGGTCCGGCGTGCCGAACAGCGCCGCCGTCGACGACAGCACCAGCCGCCCGACGCCATGCGTCACGCAGCCCTCGATCAGCCGCAGCCCGTTGCCGACATTGGCCGACAGATAGAGGATCGGGTCGCGCATGCTGTCGCCCACCAGCGACAGCGCGGCGAAATGGAACACCGCATCCCACTCTCCCTCACCCAGCACCGAAGCCACTGCCGCAGCTTCCGCCAGCCGTCCGTGCACCAGCCGCGCCCCTGGCAGCACGGCTTGGCGATGCCCGGTGGTCAGGTCGTCGAACACCACCACCTCGGCCCCCTGCTCCAACAGGGCGGCGACAAGGTGGCTGCCGACAAAGCCGGCACCGCCGGTGACGAGGAAACGGCGAGACATGGACACAACCTAAAATGACCGGACGAAACTATCAGGCGCTGGGTTATCCGCAAACCGCAGCCACTTCAACAACCGCGCTCAACCGGCGGCACCCCCTGCCAAAACATCGGGCGCCTGGTCCGCCAGCCAGGCGCGCAGCTGGCCGGGATCGAACGGATCGGCAAAGGCCCGCCGCAGATCGGCCCGCTCCCGCCACAACAGCCGCGCCGCGCGCGGGATCGGCGTGCCATCTCCGAACCGGCCATAATGCCAGCCGCACCCCTCCAGCCCCGGCCGACCAGCCGCCGACAGCGCTCGCTTGTACCAGGCCACCAGCTCATGCACCTCGAAATTTGACCGCGCATAGCGCTCGGTCATCACCTCGCCGGCGCCCTGCGTACCCTCCGGCCCGATCTTGGTGAAATGATAGAAGCACAGCAGCCGCCCGCCCGCCGTCACCTCGCCCGCCCGCGTCACCCGGATCGGCCGCTGGGCGATGTTCCAGCTCGCCACGTTGCAGCCGGCATCGCGCTCGACATGCACCCCGGCGAACAACCCGGGCACCAGGTCGCAATATTTCTGGTCGGTGAAGATCCCCTGCTCCGGCGCGTCGTAACACGCCGCCAACAGCCGCTGTTCCCACCAGGCGGCAAAATCCCGCCCCGTGGCATCGTTGCGCACGCCAAGGAAACCAAGGTTGTAGATGCCATACCGCATCGACCCGCCCTCGTTGTCGCGCGCCGCCTCCGCGGTGTCATCCGGCGAAGTCTGATGCGGCGTCAACACGATCGACGCCCCGTCCAGCCGCTCCACCAGCAGGTCCAGCGGCGCAAACACCGCGATATCGGGATCCAGATAAATCACCTTCTCCGCCCCGCGCGAAAGCAGATGCCGCAGCATCGTCGCCTTCACCGCGGTGCATGCCTCCACCACATCATGCTTGAACAGCCAGCCGGCAAACCCGCCAATCCCGAGATCCGCCGCATCCACCACCTGGTCGAACCCGGCCAGCGCATCGCCCGGTAGCCCCTCCGGCGCCACATCCGTCACCACCGCCCAGAGCGCCCAATCCGGATGCAGCCGCCGCACCGACTCCGCCAGCACCCGCGCCCGCGCCAGATAGGCGAAGGTGAAACTGGTGAAACACACCACCCGCGCCATCGCCCTCACCCGGCAGCAAGCGGCACCCGCCGCCACCGTCCCACCGCCGCCAGCCCGATCTCCAGCCGCCGCCGCCCCGCCACCCGCAACACCGCCCGCCCGCCGGTCCAACGCACCCCGCCCTGCGCGGGATGCCACCCCTGCGCCAGCCTGGCATCATCCAACCCCACCGCCACCCCATCGAGCACCAGCCGCGCCACCGCCACCCCCCGCGGCGCAGCATCCGGCAACGGCAGCGCATGGCGCGATACCAGCAACACCTCAACCACCCCCGCCGGCAGGCTGAACACCAGCCCGTCCTCCGCCGCCACCACCCGCCCATCCCCCAGCACCACCGCCAGCCCCAGCTCCCCCGTCTCCAGCTCCTCCAACCCCACCGGCGCCAACGCCCCCGGATCAATCGTCGCCGACGTCCCGGTCAGCACCAGCCGCGCCCCCTCCACCGGCTCCGCCGCCCGCTGCCGCGCATAATCCAACGCCCAGCCCTCCTCGAAGAACCGCACCACATCCGCCGCCTCGCGCAGCACCACCCCCCGCCCATAGCGCCGCACCGCCGCCGCCACATTCCCCCCATCCGCCAGCGCCACCACATCCGCCCCCGACGCAAACGCCTCATGCACCACGAACGAAAACGTCTCCGGCCACGGCGACAGCACCGCCACCAGATCAATCCCATGCGCCGGCAACGCCTCCACCATCGCGAACCGATCCCCCGCCCGCACCTGCACATCCACCTTGACCAGCCCCGTCATCTTCACCTGGTTGGACGCCACCGCGAAATGATGGAACCGATACGTGTCATGCCCCGCCTGCCGCTGCAGCAAATGCTGGAAATGCGGCCAACCCTTCCGCGGAATCGCAAACCCCGCAAACGCCACCCTCGGCGCCCCGTCCCCCACCACCTCCACCACATCCCCCGGCGCCATCGCCAGATTGTCATGCACCCGCGCCGTCCGGAACGGCAGCGACGACCGCGCCAGGAACAGATCCAGCGCCACCCGGCTCGGCGCCACCACATGAAACCCCACCGCCGCGAAAACCCGCTCCAGTGCTGCCAGATACGAAACCCGCTCCGCCCCATACACACAGATCCGGCACGCCGTGCTTCCCGCCGGCGGCGCCCCGCAATACGCCACATCGTTGCGCAACAGGTTGAACCCCTCGCACAACGCGGCATAGTCATGCAGCCAGAACACCCCATGCGTTGGCCGCAACACCCCCACCATCCGCACCAGCGCCGCCGCCCGATGCCCCAACACCGAATGCACGATCAAAACTCTATGCTCCGGCACGAACCCGGCCCGCAGCACCGCCTCCACCATCCCCTCCGGCGCCAGCCCCAGGAACACCCCATCCACCGAGACCTGCAACAAAACCTCTGCATCCGCCGGCGCAAAGGTGAACCGCGCAATCGCCGGCGCAATATGCAAATACGCCGTCCGATCCGCATTGAACAAAGCCTGCTCATCCGCGATCAGGATCTGCATCCCCCCGGTCACGTTGACATAGCAATCATGGCTGACCGACAGCACCAGCCCCGTCGCCCCCAAACACGCCGCCACCGCCGCCAGCAAACCCGCCAACTCCAAGACCGGCACATCCTCCGGCGCATCCCACCCCGGCGGCCGCCGCGACGGCACCCGTGCCTGCTCCACCACATGCCGCGGCAACCCGCCCGGCCGGGCCGGCATCCGCCCCTCCGCTCGCCCGTAATAGGCAAAATGAAACAGCGGGTTCATCCCCGCCTCGGCAATATCGGGATAGAACGCCAGATAGAACCGCGTATCGAACCAGCTATTCGGGTTCAGCCCCGCCTGCCACCCAATATCGGCACAATGCCGCACCGGATCCTCATCCGGCCCGAGCCCCGCCACCACCCGATAGAAATCCTGGTCCACCTCGGGCGCGATCGTATCCAGCACCCAATCACCATAAGCCCGCACCACCGGCGCCACCCGCTCCGGCGCCGCCACCGGGCGGAGCGGGAACCGCGACCAGACAATCCAGTCGGGCAGGGCGTCGGTCATCGCGGCAGAAGACAAGGGGCAGGAAGAGTTTTCTTTTTGTGAACAAAAAGACGCAAAAAAACTTCATCCATTCGCCAACCCCCGCCGATCGCCTAAGCTCCCCACAAACGGAAAAAGTTTTTTTGCTTCTTTTTGTTCACAAAAAGAAGATTCTTGCCTTCCTAAGCCGGCGTCAAAGCCGTCCGATAAGCAAACAGCCCCACCTGCCCCCCAGTATGCAGGAACACGATATTCTGATCCGCCCCCCAGGTCTTCTTGCGCACCAAATCAATCAACCCCGCCATCCCCTTCCCCGAATAAACCGGATCGAGGAAAATCCCTTCCAGCCGCGCCAGCATCATCAGCGCCTCGACCATCCCGTCGGTCGGAATCCCATACCCCGCGCCCACGTAATCGCAATTCGCCTGCACCGCCTCGCGCCGGATGCCCTTCAGCCCCAGCTTCTCGACCGCCGTCTTCTCGGCCAGCGCGTGCACCGCCGCCTCCTGCCGGTCGCGCGGATTGCGCACCCCGATCCCCAGCACCGGAATCCCCGAATTCAGCGCCTCGAACCCAACCACCAGCCCCGCCTGCGTCCCCGCCGACCCCGTCGCATGCACGAACAAATCAATCCGCAGCCCCATCTCATTGGCCTGCGTCATCGTCTCCAGCGCCACATGCGCATAGCCCAGCGCGCCCACCGTGTTGGAGCCCCCACCAGGGATCAGATACGGCACATCCCCCGCCGCCTTCAGCCGCGCCCCCACCCCGGCCAGCTCGCCATTCATATCCGTCCCGGCATCGCGATACTCGATCGTCAGCCCCATCATCCGGTCCAGCAGCACGTTGCCGCCATCGAGGTAATCGGGATCATTGGTCTGCACCCGATGCTCCAGCAGCGCCGTGCATTTCAGCCCCAGCTTGGCGCACGCCGCCGCGGTCTGGCGCACATGGTTGGACTGCACCGCCCCTTGCGTGACGATATGCGTCGCCCCCTGCGCCAAGGCCTCGCCCAGCAAAAACTCCAGCTTGCGGTTCTTGTTCCCGCCAGTCGCCAGCCCCGTGCAATCATCCCGCTTGATCCAAAGCTGCGGCCCGCCGCCGCCGATCTCGTCGGACAGCGCGCGGGTCAGGTTCGGCATGAATTCCAGCGGCGTCGGCGCATGGCACAGCTTCACGCGGGGAAAACGGGCGAGATGCATCTGGGGCGTTCCTTACAGCGTATCGGTCCGGGACAACGGATCGGTCACAGCCTATCAGCCTGGGTCAGCGCCACAATGCAACCGAGCTGTAACGCCCAACCGAGGCCGGTGTCCCATCCATACTTGTCACAGACCGGCGGCGGGATGGCAATGGCGCCCACCCCCATCTGACGGTTGAACCGGCACCGTTGTTGCGGGCATTGTAGGGCAGATGCCTGCATGTCGCCGCACGCGGGGCCAGACGAACCGGCGGAAACCAGGAAAGGACTGAACCATGCGCATTCGCATTCGTCGCGGCTGGGAGCTTCCGGAATCAAGGGCCACGCCGGAATCGGTGGTCATGGCCCGCCGTGCCCTGCTTGGAACCAGCTTGATCGCCACCGGCTTGATCGCGGGCACCGCCGCCGGCATCGGCACGGCCGAGGCCCAGTGGCTGAACCCCTCCCGCCTATTCGGGTCCACCCCGGTCAAGGAACAGCCGCGCACCCCGATCGCCGCCGCCAATAACGCCAAATACACCGCCGGCCGCGCCATCACCGACGAAATCCAGGCCACCACCTACAATAACTACTACGAATTCGGCCTTTCCAAGAACGTCGTCGGCCCGGCCCAAGCCCTGGTCACCGAGCCCTGGACCATCAAGATCGAGGGCATGGTCGCCAAGCCGCGCACCATCGGCATCGAAGAGCTGCTCAAACAGGTCAAGCTCGAAGAACGCGTCTACCGCTTCCGCTGCGTCGAAGCCTGGGCCATGACCGTCCCCTGGATCGGTTTCCAGATCTCCGACCTGCTGCGCATCGCCGAGCCCCAGGCTGGCGCCAAATACGTCACCTTCAGCACCCTGGCCGATGACAAGGTGATGCCCGGCATCAAGGAAAGCTTCTACCCCTACCCCTACACCGAAGGCCTCACCATGGCCGAAGCCGCCAACGAGCTCGCCTTCCTCACAATCGGCATGTACGGCAAGACCATCCCGCCCCAGAACGGCGCCCCGATCCGCCTGATCGCGCCGTGGAAATACGGCTTCAAGGGCGCCAAATCGATCGTCAAGATCGCCTTCACCGACAAGCGCCCCACCACCTTCTGGGAAGCGCTCCAGGCCGCCGAATACGGCTTCTGGGCCAATGTGAACCCCGCCGTCCCGCACCCGCGCTGGAGCCAGGCGCGCGAACGCCTGCTCGGCTCGAACGAAATGGTGCCCACCCAGGTCTGGAACGGCTACGGCGAATTCGTCGCCGGCAGGTATGATGGGCTGGACAAAAAGGAGCGACTCTTCGCTTGAGCCTATTCGCCTCCCGCTCGGTGCGCGTATTGTCGGTGCTGGCCGCCGTCGCGCTGGTGATCGCCGTCTCGCTGGCGATCACCATGCCGCCCACCGCCACGCTGTCCCAGCTCATCACCCGCTGGAACCCCGAGGGCGTCGATGGCCTCGAAGCCTGGACCATCCGCAACCTGCCGGACTGGGTCTGGTGGCGCGTGATGGTCCCGGTGCTGACCCGGCCCTGCTGGCTGCTGCCCGTCGATTTCGCCCTGGTCTTCGGCGGCATCGCCGCCACCATCGCACTGCGCCGCGCCCGCCCGGCCGAGCGCAAGCGCGGTTAGGCAAGCAAGCGCTTCTTTTTGAAAAAAGAAGCAAAAACTTTCATCCACTTGCACCTCTCCTTTCGCCCTCGCTTCCCGTCTTCCTGATGGAACCGAAGGACCCACGATACCGCCCCCGTATTCCTGATCAGTCCGCCCCACCAACCCCGTCATCGCGAGCCCTTGTGAAGCGATCCACGCTTCCTTCCCCTCCCTCGCCTGAATAAAAAACTCGAAATCAGAAAAAATACCGTGCCTTCCGTCATGATCCACGATATAGAACGAACCATGAACTCAACCCCGGCTCTCCCCGCGAGCGCGTCGGATGCACCCCATCCGGCTTCTGAGCTCGCCGCCATCCTTGACACCCTTTTTGCGTCCATCTGGCGCCTGCTCGCCCTCAACGTCCCCGTCCTCGGCCGCTTCACCCCCCTCCTGCAGAACCGCTTCAACCGCGGCCGCAACCGCCTCATCGCCATCCTGACCAAACTCTCGCCGCCGGAACCTGGCGCCCCGCCCGCAAACAGCCGCCCCGCCCCGGCCAGAAGGGCGGCCCGGCCGCACCATACAGCCCGCACGGCAATCTCTGGCTGGTGCGAAAACTCGGCTACCACGCCGCCGGCTGCGCAGCCCAACTCACCCACTACCTCAACCGCCCGGAAACCCTGGCCCTGCTCGCCACCATGCCCCCGGACGCCAAGGCCTGCCCGGCGACAATTATCTTGAGCGGTCGCATTGCCTCGCCTGAAATGCTCCCGTCGGATGACCTGTTGCCTCACGTAATATGCTCCTCACCGGTGTTCGCCGGCGGGGGCGAGAGAGATGGCTCGGTTTCTCGCTACAGCGTTTCGGTTCCGTTAGGTGGACCGCCTGCCGGTTGATACGCACGTCTTGCCGCTGCCGTGGTACGGCGCAGGGCGGGCGCAGCCCAACCGGAGCGGCACCACGGCAGCGGCAGTTTTCTCAT
>CAXNGD010000105.1:0-7959 GCA_964201575.1 Acetobacterales bacterium
GGGGTTGATGGCGGAGGGGTTTGGGGGCCGCCCCGATGGGGAAGATCGGCTGGATTGCGTGCTGGGGGTTTTGGCGGTGGTGAATGTGTTGGCGGGGGGGCGGCCGGATGGGGTGCCCGAGGGGGTATTGGGGGATGATCCTTGGCTAAGGCGGTGGGAGGGGTGGGTGCTGGGTCAGACGGCGTTGCCACTGGGGACTGGGGTCGTGGGGGTGGGGGCGGGCTCCGGCCTGGGGTAGGCGTCCAGGCGGGCAAGCATGAACAGGCCGCGGGCGCGGAAGGCGCAGGTCAGGCGCTGGGTCAGGGCGGCGGCGGCTTCGGCGTCTGAGATGCGCCACCAGCCGCGGGCGATGTCGCGGGCTTCGGCGATCAGGCCGGGCAGGGCGGGAAGGATTTCGACGGTCAGGGCCACGCCCTGGATCGGGGCCAGGCGGTACTCGCTGAGCAGGCCGGTGGGGATGTAGGGGCTGTGCTCGGCGAGCGGGAGGCGTTCACTGTGGCGGCGGTCCAGGCGCTTGCCGGATTCGAGGCGGGTGCCGAGCGGGAGGATGGGGGCTTCGGGATCGGCGCCTTCGGGGAGGGGGGCGGTGCCTTTGAGGACATGGGCCTGGTTGTCGGCGCCGAGCCAGATGGTGACGGCGCCGGGATCGGCGGTGTGGCGGCCGGTGTTGGGATTGGCGCGCGGGACGGCGTCCAGGACGAGCATAGCGGCGCGGCCTTGGTTGGTCAGGCTGTAGGTGAAGACGATGGTGTCACCCTCGCGGGCGATGTCGCAGGTCAGCGTGATGTCGCCGATGGTGGCGGTGGTGACGGGCATTGTTCAATCTGGGCGCGGGTAGGGGCCGGTCCGCACCATCATCTGCAGCCCGCGGGCCGGGAAGCGGCAGGACAGACGAGTGAGCAGCGGCAGGGTGCCGCGCACGCCGATATCGACATGCTCCGGCGCAAACGCCACCGGGCGCGGCGCAAATCCCGGCGGCACCCGGGCGAACACGTCGATGGCGAGTGTCATGCCTTCGATCTCCACCAGCCGGTATTCGCGCAGCTCGCCGACGCCGTAATACGGGCTCTGCTCGGCCAGCGGCAGGGTCAGGGTCAGGCTCCGCTCGATCCGTGCGCCCGGCGCCAGCGCCACCATCAACGGCATGACGGTAAACGGCACGTCGCTGTCCGGCGGTGCCGCGGCAACCCCCTTCAGCACGGTCGCATAGCGGTCGGGTGCCAGCCACACCGTTGCCTCGTCAGGATCGGCGCTGGCGGTGCGGGCCTTGCTGTCGATGCGCGTGCCTGCATCGCTGGCATAGGCTGTGGCGGTGCCGCCATTGGTCAGGCTGTAGGCGAAGACAATGGTATCGCCCTGTTTCTCCGGCGTGCAGGAAAGGGTGATCGCGTCGCGGGTGTCGGTGCTGGCCATGGCGTTTCCCCGGGCGGTGTCACAAGCCGGCCAGGCTGTGATCATGACGATGATAATCAGCCGGCTGGCTAGGCCAGGGGCCACGTTCGTCGCGATATTTGTTCTCGTCCTGGATGGTATCGAACTCCTCGTTGTTCTTGAAGCCGTTGGCTGCGTTGCCGCGATCGGTGCCGTCGCGCGTGTTGGTGCCATTGGCATTGTGCTCGGCGTGTTTCATTTCGTGGAACAGCGCCACGTCGGACGGGGCGTTGGTCGCCGTGCCTGGAACCGGGAAATCGCCCGGACGGTACTGCACCGTGGTATCGGTGCCGACGCCATTGGTGCGGTCGCCCTCCTTGGCCGGGTCGGTGGCATTGGCGCCGGTCTTCGTCACCGGGGCGCCGGGCGGCAGGGACTCGATCGTCGTGGTCTGTCCGCTGGCGCCGATGTTGTCCAGCATCGCCTTGCCGCTGGGGGTATCGTTGATCGTGGCGAGATCGTTGGCGACCGCGTCGATATAGGCTGGATCGTCACTCTTGATCACCACGCCGGGCGTGTACTGGTAGGTGCCGTCCGGCAGCTTGGTCAGGCTGACGCCGTGCTTTGCCGTGGCCGTATGGGTCTTGCGGCCGCCGCCCTTGCCGGGCAGATGCAGCGCGATCCAGTTTGGCGGATCACCTGGGTCGGCGATGCTGGCGTCGAGCGGTTCAGTGATCGAAACGTCGCTGGTGCTGTCGGGCGAGCCGCCGGAGTTGATCTGGACCATGGTGCCCTTGATCCAGACGCCCGCCGAATCGACCACGACGAAATTCCCGCCGACTTTCAGCGTGATCTTTTGGCTGGCCTCCACCACCACCTTCTGCGCGTTGATCGTCGCCTCGGAGCCGATGATGTTGTTCCATTTGGCCTGGTAGTCGAAGGCGACATCGGCCTTGACGCTGATCTGCATCGCCGCATCCACGCCTTCATAGCGCGCGTCGCCAACATGCAGGTCGTAGGTCCCGCCAGTGGTCATGACAAAGGCGCCGCCGCCCTTGCCGGTGTCCGGGTCCTTGCCGCCGATGTTGATGTGGCGGTTGCCATAGACCTTTTCGAAGTAGTTGCTGAAGGCGGTGACGTCCATGCGGCCCTGGCTGCGCATCAGCCATTGCTCTTCGTGGAACGAGTCATCGAAGCGCAGCATGTGGAATCGCGACTTGGCGCCGTCGGGCCGGGGCGTGGACTGGGTCTTGATGCCGCTGCGGCGCTGGGTGGTCTGCGGCTGGGCGTTCTCCGGGCGGAACGGTCCCGGCGGCGGCGAGGCCGGGGTGCTGCCGGGGGCGTCGAAAGGCTGTTGGCTGCCGGGGTTGTAGAGCCGGCCGGTGATGATCGGGCGGCTGGGGTTGCCATCGATGAACTCGACCAGGACCTCCTGGCCGACGCGCGGCGGAAACTGCATGCCGAATTTGCCGCCGGCCCAGCCCTCGCTGACGCGCAGCCAGGCCGAGGTCTGGCCCTTGGGGTCGCCCTTCTCGTCGCGGTCCCAGGGGAATTTCACCTTCACGCGACCCCACTGGTCGGTGTGGATCTCCGCCCCGCCCGGCCGCTCCAGCCCGTTCGGGCCGACCACGGTGGCGGTGTGCGGGCCGGCGATGCTCGGCTTGGCGGTGGTGTGCGGCGGGCGGAACATCACCTCGCCGGGGATGGCGATGAAGCTGTTGGAGAACTGGGTCTTCTTCTCCAGCATGTTTGTGAAGAAGTTGACGATCGGTGCGGTGAAGAAGCTGAGCAGACCCGAGAGCCCGCCGGAGAGCGCCGCCTTGCCGAGACTGGCCAGGGTCTCGCCGATCTTGCGGCTGAACACCTCGCTGACGCTGCCGGTGGCGCCCTTGGCCTCGGTGCCCGCCGCCATGCCCAGGGTCTTGGCGGTGTCGGTGCTCCACAGCCCGGTGAAGATGCCGCCGAGCACCTCGCCGATGGTGCTATTGTCGAAGCTGCGGTCCATGGCGGTGAATTGCAGCGAGGTGATCAGATAGGCCTTGCCCTTCTCCTCGGGAAAGGCGTCGTGCTCGGCAAGCTTGAAGCGCAGGCCGGGCGCCATCGGCAGCACCTGGCTGCCGCCCTGGACGGCGTGGACCTGGCTTTCCTCGGCCTGCATCCGGCGCAGGGTGAAGCGCTGCAGGTCGGCGGTGATCTCGATGTGCTGCGGGAAGTCGTAGCGCTTGAAGATGTTGTTGGCGGCCGGGATCTTGACCTGGGTCTTCTCCTCCTGGGAGATCGGCGGGTCGGCCGGCGTCGTGAAGCTGAAATCACCCAGCACCCACGAGCCGGTGCGGCGGTCGAAGGCGTGTTCCCAGGAGTGGATCCGGCCCTCCTTTTCCTCGTTGCCGGCCGAGAGGTCGAACGGGTCCATGCGGTCGAAGTCGAAGCTGTCGTCGCCAAGGACCAGGGTGCTGCCGTTCTCCTCGTGGCGCCAGAAATAGAAGATGCCGTTCTCTTCCATCAGCCGCGAAACGAAGTCGAAGGCGGTCTCCCGGCACTGCACGCAGTATTCCATCTTGGGATAGTCGGCGGCCTTGAGGCGGGACATGTCCAACAGGCCGAGGCCGTGCTCCTTGAACACCAGGCTCAGCACGTCGACCACGGTGATGTCCTGGAAGATGCGGAAATCGGTCGAGAATTGCAGGAGTTGCAGGAATGGGACGATCTCGGCCCGGTAGACGCGGAATTTCTTGCCGCGCATCCCGGCGGACTGGAAGCCGCGGATGAAGCCGGCGCGGAAGCGGAACGTGCCCTTCTTGTCCAGACGGATACCGATCGAGGCGCTGGCGCCGATCATCTCGCCGGGGTCGATCTTGCGATGGATGTCTTCGCACAGCAGCTCGATCTTGTAGCTGTACGGGCGGGACAGCCCCTCCTGGCCGATGACCGCGAGCAGCAGCAGCGTGTCCTTGGGCAGGCCTGCGCCGGAATCGAAGCGCAGCGTCCGGTCGTCCTGGGTCAGCTTGTCGGCCATGGGGTGCGCGCGCCGATCAGGGAACGAAGGTTGCGGTCTGGCCGGGATAGACGATGGAGATCACCCCGCCATAAACGCAATTCAGTTTCGATGGGTCGTCCAATGTCACCTCATTGGTGTTGTTCACGGTGATGCCGCCGGGCGCCCAAGGAGCCGGGGTGTTGGGCACGCATGGCATCGGTGTCAGCACGCCCATCGCTGCGGTGGTCGCGGTCGCCACCACGGGATTGGCCGGGCACATGCAACTGCCGAATGGCATGATGTTCAGCATCGGCTTGTGGTCCATGATCGTGGCCGATGGCTGGTTATCGACGTTTACCATTCGGAGTGGCAGCACCGTCAGCGTCGATGGCGCCATGCCGAAGGTGCACATCAGCTTGGCCCCGTTCACCACCTGGATCGGCATCGCGCGCTCCCCCTCGGATTTTGCAGCTACGCCAGTATGCGTGGTTGCGCCAGCGACAGGAAGTAAACTGCGCGCGTGCTGGTCACGCCGACGGATACAGCCCGGCTGCCCGCGCCCGCACGATCATCAGGGCGACGAGGCGATCCAGCGTGGGCGTGGGCACGCCGGCCAAGCGCGCCAGGGCGAGGGCGGCGGTGTAGATGCCGTCGATCTCCATCGGGCGACCAAGTTCGAGATCCTGCAGGATGCTGGGCTTGTGGGCCATCGCCAGCCCGTGGCGGATCTGGGCATCGATGTTCACACTGACCGGACAGCCCATCGCCGCGGCCAGCGCGCCACCCTCTTCGAAGCAGCGCCGCACGGCGTACTGGATCGCGGGATCGGCAAAAAGATCCTTCGGCGCCACGCCGCCCAGCACGCTGACCGGGCCTGTGGCAAGATTGCTGAGCAGCTTCTGCCACAGCGCGTCGCGGATGCGTGCGGTCTCGTCCACCTCGATGCCGGCCGCGCGCAGGGGGGCGGCGATCGCGGCGATGCGCGTGCTCTGGCACCCGTCGGGCTCGCCCAGGACAAGCTTACTGCGCTTGTTGGCCACCGCGATGACGCCGGGTGCCATCACCGTGCAGGCGGAATAGACTACCCCGCCAATGGCGCGGCCGGGGCCGATGCGCTCCCACACCGACCCGTCGGGATCCGATTGCGGCAGGCGCCGGCCATCCCATGGTCCGCCATGGCCATGGAAATACCACCAGGGAATGCCGTTCATCACGAAAACCACCGGCGTGTCCGGACCCAGAAGCGGCGCGATGCCGGCGGCCACCCCCGTCAGGGCCGGTGCCTTCACGGTCACCAGAACCGCATCCTGGACCCCGAGTGTCGCTGGATCCTCCGAGGCGGCGACCGTGGCCGCACCCTCCCAATCGGGTGCCTGGACGCGCAGGCCATGCGCCCGGATCGCGGCCAGTTGGGCGCCGCGGGCAACCACGCTCACCGTGGCGCCGCCGCGCACCAGCCGGGCGGCGAGATGGCCGCCGATGGCCCCTGCGCCGAAAACTGCGATCCGCATGCGTGGCAGGCTCCTTGGGTGAGTTCCATATCCGTATAGCCAGGTGGCGTCCGGGGGACGGAACCCTTGCCGTCTCCCCCTCCAACGCAACGTCGGCCCCCCAGGGCGGCGGGTTTAGGGCGGCGGGTTCAGGGCGGCGGGTTCAGGCCGGCGAGGATCTCGCGGTCGCTCGGAAAGGCTCCGGTCTGGCGCTTGGACCAGCGCAGGATTCCGTCCACGGTGATCTCGAACACCCCGCCGCCGGATTTGTGCAGGGTGACGGCGGCGTCGGGATTGCGCGAGGCGATCAAGGTGCGGGCCGCACGGGCGCGCGCTTCGTAGCCTCACATGCCGCAATATTCGATGTCGATCTTCATGCGTTCATCCTCGGTTGATCCGGTGGTGACAAGGATGTGTGCCCGTTCGGACCGCGGATCAAGCCCTGCGAACTGGACACCGCCATCCCGCCGCCCCTAGAACGCCGCATCTGGTTCGACAGGAAGCCGATATGAACGTTGCCACCGCATCCGTGTCCGGTCTGATTGTGCCGGTGATCCTGTCCGGCGGCTCCGGCACGCGGCTGTGGCCAGTGTCGCGGGAGAATTTTCCGAAGCAGTTCTGGCCGCTGGTCTCCGAGCTGAGCATGATCCAGGAGACCGCCGCGCGGGCGCAGCGACCTGGCTTTGCCGCGCCGATCGTGGTGTGCAACCAGGAGCACCGCTTCGTGGTAGCCGAGCAGTTGCGCGGGCTGGGGATCCAGGGGGCGCAAATCCTGCTGGAGCCCGTGGGGCGCAATTCGGCGCCGGCAATCCTCGCTGCGGCGCTGGTGGTGGCCGAGAGCGATCCCGACGCGGTACTGTGGATGTTGGCGGCGGATCACGCGATCAGTGATGGCGAGGCGCTGCACGTCGCCTTGAGGGCAGCGACGGCGGCAGCGCGGGCGGGGCATGTGGCAACCTTCGGCATGAAGCCGACAGCGCCCGATACTGGCTTCGGTTACATCGAACGCGGCGCGCCGCTGCCGGGGATCGACGGCACCTATGCGGTGGGACAGTTCCTGGAGAAGCCCGATGCTGCGCGGGCAGCGTCGTTTGTCGCCTCGGGCCAGCATCTGTGGAATTCTGGCATGTTCGTCTTCACCGCCGCCACCCTGATTGCCGAGATGGAGAAATTCGTGCCCGACGTGGTCGTGGCGGTGCGTGCGGCGCTGGCCGCTAGCGTGAAGGACCTTGACTTCTTACGGCTCGATCCCGCGGCCTTCGGTGCCTGCCCGTCCATCAGCCTGGACTACGCGGTGGCGGAGCGGACCAGCCTGGCCGCGGTGGTGCCGGCCGATATCGGCTGGTCCGATGTCGGCAGCTGGAGCGCGCTGTGGGAGCTGGGAGCCAAGGACGCGGCAGGAAACGTCGCCTTGGCCAGCGCCGGTGGTGCCGTGGTGTTCGAAGGTGCGCGCAATTCCTATGCCCGCAGCGATGGGGCGGTGGTGGCTGTGCTGGGGCTGGAGGATGTCGTGGTGGTGTCCACGGTGGATGCGGTGCTGGCGATGCATCGTGACCACGCGCAGGACGTCAAGAAAGTGGTCGACCGGCTGCGCGCCATGAAGCGCCCGGAGGCGACCACCCACAACCGCGTCTATCGCCCCTGGGGCTTCTACGAGAGCCTGATCCAGGGCGACCGGTTCCAGGTCAAGCGCATCGCGGTCAATCCCGGGCACAAGCTGTCCCTGCAGAAGCACTTCCACCGGGCCGAGCACTGGGTGGTGGTGCACGGCACTGCGCTGGTCACCCGCGATGCCGAAGTGGTGATGGTGCGCGAGAACGAGAGCATCTACCTGCCGGTAGGCTGTGTGCACCGCATGGAGAATCCCGGCCGCATCCCGCTGACGCTGATTGAGGTGCAGTCCGGCAGCTATACTGGCGAGGATGACATCGTCCGGATCGAGGACACGTACGGCCGGAGTTAAGGAAGAAGCGGTTCTTTTTTGAAAAAAAGAAGGCGGATTCAAGTTTGGGAGCGAACGTCGCCGGGGGGCGTGTTTCCTGCCGCGGCTGCGGCAGCGAGAAGGCTGGCAAATTGCTCGCCTGGAGTGGCGTAGTCGAGCGTTTTCCTGGGGCGGTCGTT